>JAGCMR010000244.1 GCA_017646305.1 Spirochaetaceae bacterium | reverse complement strand
CTTATCCTTCACGCTGGAATGACACAGGATAAAGTCTGGAGCCACGCAGGTTTGGCCACAGTTCAGGTATTTTCCAAAAACAATTCGCTTTGCTGCTAGCTTAATTTTTGCCGTTTCATCCACAATACAGGGACTCTTTCCTCCCAACTCCAATACGGCAGGAGTCAAATGCTCAGCTGCAGCACGTAAAACCTCTTTTCCCACACTTTGACTTCCAGTAAAGAAAATCATATCAAATTTTTGCTGAAGTAAGGTTGCATTTTCCTGTCGTCCTCCAGTTACCACTGCCACATATTCAGCAGGAAAGGCTTCTTCTATCAGCTGGGCAATAAGAGAACTGGTGGCAGGAGAATAGGCACTGGGCTTTACAATCACCGTGTTTCCTGCTGCAATGGCATTAGCCAAAGGCTCTATAGTCAACAAGAAAGGATAGTTCCAGGGGCTCATAATCAGCACATTGCCATAGGGCACTGGCTTTTTGTAGCTACGAGAAGCAAACTGAGCCAAAGGAGTTTTCACCACCTGCTCCTTGGCAAACTTTTTCACATGGCCTATCATGTAGGAAATTTCAGTCAGGCACAAGCCTACCTCGCACATAAATCCCTCGTAATCACTTTTTCCCAAGTCAGCAGTAAGGGCTGCAAGAATCTCATCCTTGTGACCTTGAACAGCTTCATATAGCTTTTTCAGCATGGCGATTCTAAAGGCCACAGGCAAGGTTGCCCCAGTGTTAAAATAATTTCGCTGGGCATCAAGCACTTGATTAATTTCTGCTGGATTCATGGTTACTCCTTCTGCAACAACAGATTGTCCCAAATCAAAGTAAAACAAGGACATCTGCACTAATAATATCACAGTTCAAATGAGATTTCAATTTCTGGGGAGCGGAGGAAAAGAAGCTAGATATTATTCAAAATGATTTTTTATTTTTTCGTAAATCTCTTGAAGAAGGTCATGGTCTTTTGTTGCTGTCATCCCAGTAGAAAAACAATCTTCAGATGCAAACAAAAAAGCTGGATGGATTTTCAACACACTTGCAATAGAAAGAATCAAATCAAAAGATGGTTTTGCAACACCACACTCAATATTCCCAATGGTTCCTGTAGCAACATTACACAATTCAGCTAAGCTTGCTTGAGAGAGTTTGGCGACATGCCTATAATGCTTAAGATTAGTTATAAAATCTTGCTGATAAGAATCCATACATTATCAGTATAATATGATATATTTAGTTGACAATAATGTTTAACTGATAGTACACTCAATTATATTGATAATTTTAAAGGAGGAATTCTCATGAAGAATTTCATTTTGATTGGATTAATAATTATTTCATTGTTTAGCTGTGCAAGTAACAAGGGAACAGAAACTGTTGATAAAACTGCTCCACAAGTTTATGAACATGTCATTACAAATGATAAGCCACATTATAAAATTACATTGCTTTGGCTTGCTGATACTATAAATGATTCAAGATCATCCATTGAATTTAAAGATGAAGATATGCAAATTATTAAAGGGACTGTCGCAATCCCTACAATAATGTATCCCAAATGGTTTGACTACACCATCAGAATAACAGAAACAACAATAACAATGTCTTGTTCTAATTTTAGACAAGGAACAAAAAAAGTGCCTATATTTACTACAGGAGAGTATAATAATTTCAAAAAAGACACAGCTGCATTTGCTGCAAGTCTTTTTGATTATTTAGACACTTTCCAGTAATAAAGTTATAGACCTTCCTAGAACTTGCTATGAAGAAGAAAACTACGTCAATCTTTCTGTTAATCTTAGTTTTTTCCATACAGCTTGTGATTTTGGTTTATCAGATAGAACTATTTATATCACACATACTGGAACAAAATATCATAACAGAAGTTGTCATTATGTTAAAAAATCAAGGATTGCCATGGAACTGAGAGGAGCAAGAGCTCAAGGTTATACAAGATGTAGTGTTTGTAAACCGTAATATCATAGGAGGAATTATGAGAAAATTCATCATTACATTGCATTTTATTTTTTTAACTTCTTCAATTTTCAGTACTGGAGCACTTGTTCCAAACACGTATATTGAATCAATGATATTTGAAAATTCAACAATTAGTTTTAGCACGGGAAATACCACTATTTTTTTGTATCCAGAGGATTTGCCTCCCTCTCAAAACGGTAAGGGAGAGTATACAAGATGTTTTATTTCAAGAATTGCAAAACCAATTGGTTATACAGACAATACATATGAACTTGAAGTCACAGCCCAAGAATGGGTTGGTACATCTATACAGGCAATTCAATTCAAATACATTGTAAAAAAAACAGATTTTATTGTATTCAGAGTTGCTTACACAAATCATAGCTTAGGAGATTTTAATAAATCAGCACAATTTAAAATTGTGGATATTTCAGATAATAATATTTCACTTCAATTTGTAAAGTTTCTATAAGTCATTAAGGGGATAACTCGTATGAAAAAGATAATTTTACTTATTATATTGACTCTCACTTTTTTTGGATGTGGTTCTACAGGTTACTATAATTTTAGTGCTGGAGGAACAATGGAAAAGGGAGAAAATATTGACGTAACAGGCATTACATTTGGACTAAACATAAAACAAATGTATACCAATCATATAGGATATAACATACACTTTACTTCAATTATGCCAACATCTATATCCGCCAATAATAATCCTATAGAAATAATTGGTGCAGGTTCTGGACTTGGATGCAACATATTTGTGGCTCCTTCATTTAAAGTATTTGATATAGGAGAACGTATATCTTTTAATCTATCCCCAGGACTTGCTTCTACAATACTTATTTACGACGGAATGGAAGGCTATCCAAATGTTGCCTCTAGGGGAATAGGGTTTGGACTCGACCTATCATCCGACTTTTACTTTGGCAATCATTTTTATATGCGTATAGGTACTTTATTGAGCATTGAAGGTACATCATATACATTTGAAAAGAAAACTAACGATTATATTGGAATATCAAAAAACTATAAAAGTGAAGGCATATATCCTCAGTTCAATATATATCCTAGTATTAGCATTGGTTGGAGAACTGGAGAGGCTAAAAAGAAACTTGATGAACAAAGAAAAATAAACGATCCTGTAAAAGATGTTTTTAGTCCACCTGAATATGATAATCCTGTTCCCTTTTATGTTCCAGAATTTTCAAATATGGAGGAAGGATTGTGGTTCACAGAAAAAGAGCTTCTTTCATCAGCTAAAGAGGCTTTAGTTGAAATGCAACTAATAGAAACAACTGCTCCATTTACATCAAAAGCCTACCTTGTCTTTGGAACGGATGAAACCGTATCAGGTTCTGTAGAAGTGGACGGTAAAACTGAATATAAGAGTGTCAAAGTCCCGCTTATATCATTGCTTGTTGATTATAAGAGTGTCAAAGTTGGATTTTCAAACCATCTCACTATGAGTATTAAAGATAAATATTTTCACAATTTTCGAGAAATAAGTAGATGGGTAGAAGGAGGAGTAGAAATACTCCATGGAACCCCTCTACAGGAATTACTTATAAAATCTATTCAGCCATCATGGAAAGATGGTTTTATGCAATTTGCACATTACAATGATTCTTGGAAAGAATATAAAAATTCCACGCAATTTATTCTTGATAAATTACTTGTAGGAGAAGATTTGGTAGTAAAAGTTTCTGACTTGCAATATGAGTATACGTATCAGGTATCAGCCAAAGGCTTTGCACGTGTAATGTTAGAGTTATATCCAGAACAAAAATCACAATAGTGAATTTTGTAATAAAAATTATAATTCACACAACAAGTAGTAACCTTTTAACACACTCTCAAATATACTTTACAAATTTATGGTTATTATTTATAATTAAATTTAGGAAGTGCCTCAGTTCAGGCGGCGTCTCCCAACTCTAACCAGTTTTTGCTGGAAATAAATGATTGGGAGGCTCTAAGATGACGATATACGAAATTTTTTCGTTGGCTATTAACGTAGCTATTCTAATTCTTAGTTTGCTCTCTTATTTGGATAAGAAAGAGTAAAAAAAAAGCCGCCAAAATTGATTGACCCCAACTTTTGGCAGCTTTAGTCAAAATGTGGAGACGACCAAATGAGCTTTGGCGCTTCCTGCTTTAAATATATAACTACGTTTATTTTTTTTCAAGTGGCTTTCTTAGATAGATTCTCCACCCAATGTATTTATTCCTTGTTGAATAAAAAAAACTCGTGGTATACTGTAAATATCAAACTATGGAATGGAGGCAATCTTATGGCAATGTGTGAAAAACTTGCAAAGTGTCCTTTTTATCAGGGAAAGATGACGATGGATTCGGGTCTTGGTAGTATGTACAAGCAGAAATATTGCGAAGGTGATAAAACTATCTGTGCAAGATACATTGTAGCCACCACCTTAGGCCCCAACTTTGTTCCAGACACGCTTTTCCCCAATATGAACGACAAAGCCAAAGCAATTTTGGCTGAACATGGCAAATAAATTATTTTTAGAAAAAAACCTGTTCAAGATAAACTTGGACAGGCTTTTTCATTATGACTTGGACATTACTGCTCTATAAAAGTATTCCAACTCATCCTTATCCATCAGCACAGGCACAGGATAAAGCGGGTTTGCCTCTTTTTCTGCATAAGATACCATGTGAGGAATATCTTCCTCTCGAATAGCATCAAAGGATTCAGGAATGTTCATGTACTTGTTCAAATCTCGAATAGACTGAATAAATTTCTTGGCTGCCACCTCATGGGTATCAGAGTCAAGACAGACCCCTGCAGCATCAGCCATTTGATGAAGCTTTTTATACACAGCACTACCATATTTTTCCAGCACCACAGGCATCAGCACAGAATTTGCCAAGCCATGAGGAATGCCATATTGACCTCCCAAGGTATGAGCCACCGCATGAATATATCCTACGTAGGACTGAGTAAAGGCAACACCAGCCTTGTAAGCAGCCTGAAGCATAGCCTCTCGTGCAGCATGATTATTACCATCATCGTAGGCAGCCTTAATGTTTCCGAAAATCAATCTTGTGGCATCCAAGGCCATTTGCCGCGTTTCTTTTGTGGTGGATCCACCGATATAAGCTTCTACAGCATGAGCAAGAGCATCCATGCCTGTGGTAGAAGTGAGATGAGCTGGTAAAGTATACGTCACCTCGGGAGCTAAGACAGCGTAACGAGGAATCATGGTAAAGTTGTTCATAGTATACTTGTGCTTTTCCACAGGGTCAGTAATAACGGCAGTTACCGTTGTCTCACTTCCTGTTCCTGCTGTAGTGGGAATTGCCACCAGAGGAGGAAGCTTTCTCAAAACCCGCAGTAATCCCCTCATTTGAGCCAAGGTCTTTTTGGGATACACCACACAGGCTCCCGTGGCCTTAGCACAGTCCATGGAAGAACCACCACCAAAGGCAATCAGAGCTTGGCAGTTATTGGCTCGGTACAAGGCAGTTGCCTCCTCCACATTCTGGACAGTGGGATTTGGCTGAGTTCCGTCATACACATAACAGGCAATACCCTTCTCCTTGAGCAAATTTTCCAAGGAGGCTGTCACTCCAGATTTCCGAAGAAAACTATCTGTCACCAAAAGCAAGGAAGTGATTTTCAATTCTGCCAATTTTTCCACACATTCTTTTATGGACGAAAAAATCTGAGGCTTGCGATAAGGCATAAGAGGAATTGCCAAGCGAAAGGCTAACTGAAAACAACGACAATACGCCTTTTTTAACGGATTCATAGCTTTATTTCCTCATGTGAAATATTTTCTCCATCTTGTAATCGTCGTTCTACCTCATCAATCACTTCATCCGGTGTAGAAGCCCCAGCACTAAGCCCAACCCGCTCTAACTGAAAAAACTCAGCAGGAATTTCATCTGCAGTCTCTATCAAAGCAGCCTTATCAAAGTACCTCAGTGCAGAGGTTAAAAGACGTTGGGTATTAGCAGAATGTTTTCCACCAATAATCAAAACTCCATCTACCTGTCCCTGCAAATCAACCAGTGCATCCTGTCGCTCTGTGGTAGCGGGACAAATAGTATCAAACACCTCTAAGCCAGAAATTGCAGGAACTAACACATTCTCTATGCTATCATATTCTGAGCGACTAATAGTAGTTTGACAAATGAGAATAGCTTTTTCTGGAAGGGGTTCCCTTCCATCTTGAATTTGTGTCACATAGTCTTGGGCATCATCCTTATTTCCCACCAAAATACAACGACTATTTCCAGAAGCAGCAGCTTCAGCACAACCAGCAATGCCAGTTACCTCACCATGATTTTTATCACCTGCAATAATCACGGTATAGCCCTTGGCTGCAAAGTCGGCCACCCGCTTTTGACTCAGCATTACCCGAGGACAGGTGGCATCTACTACAGCCTTACTGCGAGCAGTTACATCAGCTTTTACCGTAGGTGTTACCCCGTGGGCACGAATCACCACCACATCGTCTCCACCAATTTTGGTAAAATCATCATCCTTCAGAATTTGCACGCCCTCAGAAGCCAGCATATCCAATGCAGTCTTATTATGAATTAATGGCCCCAAGGTCCATACCCGACCACTGGAATTATTTGTGGCTGCTTTATGGGCTCCTTCCATAGCTCTACGCACTCCCATACAATATCCTAACACCTTAGCCCGAACAACGGTAGGCACCATTTTCTTGTTCATTTCATTACTCATAGCATGAGTGTACAAAAAAAAACCGTTTCTGTCATGCAGAAACGGTTTTCTTAGCAACTAACCTTTAAACTCGACTTCCGTCAGGAAAAGCTACGATACTATTTTTTTGCTTTGAAGAATCTCTACCCTCATCCTCAGGCTTCCAATTCTTTCGTGTCTTAGACAAGAAAGCACTTGTAATCATGATGGTAGAATAGGCACTAGATACAATACCAATAATCAAAGCCAAGGCAAAGTCATGAATACTACCAGTGGTAAAGACACACAGAGCAGCTACTGCCAACAAGGTTGTAATGGTAGTAATCACGGTACGACCAAAACAATCTGACTGAGATTGGTTGATAATATCCATAAAGTTCTTGGTTTTCATGAGACGAGTATTCTCTCGAACACGGTCTAGAACAACAACAGTATCGTTAATACCATAACCGATAATGGTCAAGATTGCTGCCAAAGTTACGGTGTTGAATTCCATCTGTGTCCAAGCAATAAAGGAAATAATCACCAAAGCATCATGGGTAATAGCCAAAACAGAAGCCAAGGCAAAGTCCCACTTAAAACGAATGGTAGCATAAATCCAAATCAAGAAAAGGGCTGCAAGTACCAACAATACAGACTGCAATACCAAGGAACCAGAGAACTGAGCACCAATAAAGTCAGTCTTGATGATGGCAACATTGTCGGCACCAAAGGCAGAAGCCAAGGCATCAGTTACAGAAAGTTGTAAATCCAAGCTGGTTTTTCCATCGCCACTGTCTCCAATACGAATCTGGAACACCTCAGCAGCACCAGAGCCTGCAACCTTTACAGACACATCATCTAAGTTTACTAATGCGGCACGTACAGCCTCTGCATCAGCCAGCTGGCCTTCTCCACTGTAATACAAATCGTAGGGTGTGGAAGAAAGCACTGCAGCTACAGCAGAATTGGCAAATAAGCCATCAGCAGGGGTAGCGGCATTTAATGGATTAGCAGTTACACCAGGAATTTCAGCCATGGCAGCAGCCATTTCACCAACAGTGGCATACTCAGCAAAGGGATACACCCGAGTTTCATTATCAGCACCAACACCACTTACAACCAAGGTAACATTCCAAGGATTGATTTCCACAGCCACGGATGCAGCACCACTATAGGAGAGCTCCAACACGGGCTCCACCAAGCGAACCTCAGCCATAAGACCAGGCTTAAAGTCAATTCCAAAGTTAATTCCCTTGGTAAACAGAGGAAACAATCCACTCAGGATTACAACAGCACTAAAAACCACTGCTGGAACAATATATTTACTAAATGGAAATACCTTTTTCATTATTTGATCCTCCAGCTAATGCTTACCCGCTGTCTTTTCAGCACATCAGTTCCCATATCGAACATCAATCGAGAAACCACCAAAGCGGTGAATACGGAAGAAACAACACCGATGGAAAGGCTTACTGCAAATCCCTGAATGGGGCCTGTTCCCAACTGAGACAAGAACATAGCTGCAATAAAGGTGGTGATGTTACCGTCCATAATTGCCCAGAATGCATTGTTGAATCCAGCGGCAATAGAAGCAGCCCGACTCTTACCCAATAGCAACTCTTCCTTGATTCGCTCAAAGATAAT
>JAGCMR010000243.1 GCA_017646305.1 Spirochaetaceae bacterium | reverse complement strand
GGGAGCCTCTATCTTTTCTATTGGCATACAGATATTTTTGGGAAACAAGCGGATTGAAAATATTTTCCCCCATTGGACTTGTTTTCAGGAAGCCTGTGCTGAAAACAAGCCTCGTGGAATACGGCGACTTGTTCGAGAAATTCTTGAGTGGGTGGACGCCTTTATCCAAGCTGCCTTTACAGTGGCTTTGTTGAACATTTTTATTATTCAGCTCTATGAGATTCCCTCTGAGTCCATGGTACCAGAATTTCTTGTGCGGGACAGGGTAGTGGTATTTAAAACAGCCTCTGGACCTCGTTTCCCTTTGTCCAACGTGGGAATTCCCCAGCTCCGTTCCTATGATCGTGGTGATATTGTGGTTTTCCGTAATCCCCATTATAGCCGTGATCGTCAGTCTGAGGTGAGAACCTTTGTGTCTCAGCTGGTATACACACTGACCTTTACCATGGTGAACTTGAATGTGGACGAAGACGGCAACTTAAAGGCAGATCCCTTGGTCAAGCGAGTAACTGGCTTGCCAGGAGAGCAGCTTATGATGGTGGATGGTGTGCTCTATGCTCGCACTGCAGATTCCCCTGATTTTAAGGTGGTGCAGGAGGATGCAAAATGGGCCGAATGGAACGTAGCTGCCTTGCCTGACAAAATTTTAGAGCATGTACAGGAGATTCCCTTTCCTGAGTCTATTTATCAGGGGATGATTCAATGTGAGGAATTGAAAAATTCTTTAACTTATGCTGGTGCACGGGAAGAAATTCTTCAGTTGGTGGAGGAATTTTCTTCTATACGGAGTAGTTTATCTGGTGCGGACACTGGTACTGGTGCAAACATCTTGCCCATGTCTGAGTTATTTGCGGAAACCTTCTTTGCTCAATGTGACACCCTTTCTCGCAGATTGTTGGCGGTGCAGGGTGGAACTAAGTGGTTTAATGACTATATGACTAGCTGGATGAATCATATTCCCCAGGAATGTTTTACAGATGAATCTGTGCTTGTCGGTGGCGATTTATATCAGGACTCCAACTTTAGGCTGAATTTGCTGTCAAAGCTAGCCTTTGGACGACTGGTGGTGCAAAATGCTCGGCTTACTGCCCAAGGAAAGCCTGTGGCTAGCTGGCGTACAGACTCCATCCGTAATGCAGCTTTGGATCAAATGGATTTATTGTACGTATACTTTGCCTTGATGGACTCTCGAACTATGCCAGTATTCCCAGCTAATAGTGAGTCTGGACAGCCAAATTACATTCCCCATAATTCCTTCTTTATGATGGGAGACAATAGGTTCAATTCTTTGGACATGCGCCATTCCTACGACAAGAAGATAGTGGCTATTACAGAATATGATCCTTATTCCTTATTATATTCTTCACGAATGGCTCCACAGGCTGTGGGGGCTCAGGATATATTAGGCACAACTGTGTTGCGTTTTTGGCCGGTAAACCGTTTTGGTGTACCAGGAATTACTGGAAAGGAACAGTAGATTCCCGAAATAAGGCTTTCTGTGGGGATTATGCTCCGTATTGACAGAAGTTATATTTTTATTCATCATAGGCAGACATATGAGTGAGACAAAGCTAAGCAGGGCTTATTTAGAAACATTGCCATCGGCAGACTTAATTGCCTTGGCTGATGATTTAGGCATAGATATTCCAGAGAATCTTAATAGACGATTTATTATCGGTGAGCTATTGGAAGCCGTCGATGATATGGCGGATTCCGATGATGATTTGGAAGAATCTTCTGAAATTACCACCGCTAATTTGCCAGAAACATACAATGAAACCGTTATTTCCGCTGTTTTACGTAATCCTGTTTGGCTTTTTGTGTACTGGGATGTGAAAAAAGACCATATCACCCTAATTCATAAGTCTGATAAGGTACAATCTTTAAGTTTGCGGGTACATATGTTCCATCGTGATGATCCAAATTCCATTGCAGATTCCTTTGATGTTCCTATCACCATCGAGGATAGAAATCGATACGTATTGTTGCCTGCTGGATTTGGTGCTGTCCGTGTTGACTTGGTGATGAATCTGGAAAATGATGCCTACGAGGTATGGTCTAGCACTGGTTTAATTACCTTACCCTATGTTTCCCAGCGGATTGCTAATCCTTTGCCAGAAACTCCTGTTTCTCCCGTGCTTAAACTTTCTGGTTTGCCTGAGTTGCTGCGAACCCATTATATGAATCACCGTCAGTCTTTTTTTTAGGAGTTAAAATTCATGTCTAAAAAGAAAATTGTTATTACAATAGTGGCTCATCAAGGATATTTTTGTCCTACCAGTATTCAGGAATTGTCCCATCCAGAAATCGAGCTCCTTTTTACTGGAATTTCTGATACCTATATTCCCCTGTTAAATATGTTTGAAACCTTGGACTTGGAGCATATTCCCTTTCAGCTGTCCATTGTTATGACACCAACCCTTTGTACCTTGCTTTCCGACTACACGGTTCAGGAAATGTACGTAAATTGGCTTGAAAAGCTGATTTTACTGGGTGAAAATCAAATTAATTCCTTAGATAAAACTGATGCCACTTATCCTTTAGTGGAAGCAGAATTAAATCGAGTGAAAAAATGTAAGGATGACTTTATCAATGTTTACAAAAGTGATCTCCTTGCAGCCTTCCGTTATTATGCTGACCGTGGAAGTTTGGAGCTTTTGGCTACTGCAGCAACAGCAGCTTTCTTGCCTCATTACATAGATTTGCCAGAGGCTGTTAATGCTCAAATTGATGCGGGCTTGCATTCTCATCGTCAGTTTTTTGGCTTGGCTCCTGATGGTTTTTGGCTTCCTGCCATGGGATATGCTCCTGGGTTAGAAGAAATCATCAAAAGCTATGGCTTTACCTATACTATTCTTGATTCTCATGGATTGCTTTTTGCTGATCCCATGCCAAGAAATGGTATTTTTTCTCCAGCGATTTGTAGCAATGGCTTATGGGTCTTTGGTCAAGATCGTACTGCAGAGGAAGCTATAATTGGTTCTGGTGGTTTTATGTACCGTGATGTGTATCGAAATCAGAATCGAGATTTTGCCTTTGAAGCTACTGACCAGCAGCTGGAAGGTTTTTTGACTGAAAATGGTGTTCGCTTGCCTTCTGGTTATAAATACTGGACTCGTGGTGATGATGAAAAACTGTATGATAAGGCAGTTGCCTCACTTCAGGTAAAAAAAGATGCAGAAGCCTTTGTGAAAAAATACGAGGAAAAGCTGGAAAAGGCAAGCCAAGCCTTGGAGTCCGATGATGTATCCATTCTATGTGCTTTTTATGCTCGAGATTTTGGACAGTTGTGGCATGAGGGCATGGGATGGCTAGAGCAGGTTATCCGATTGATAGCAGAAAGCAAAGAGATTGAGCTAAGTCAATGTTGTCGCTTTTTAGATTGTAAAAAGGAGCTCCAGCAGGTAAATCCCTTTATGTCTGCTGCTACTGGTACTGGCTACGGCGAAAATCTTCTTGATACAAAGAATGACTGGATGCTACAGTATGCTCGTAAGGCATGTCAGCGTATGAATCAGCTAGCGGATCGTTTCCCAGAAGATACAGGGTTAAAGGCTCGCGCCTTGAATATGGCTGCTCGTGAGGTTCTGTTGGCTCAGTCCTTAGATTGGCCTAAGATGTTGAGTGAAGGACTATTCCCTGAATATGCGAAAGAACAGTTTGAGAAAAATGTTCAGTCCTTTATTACCGTTTTTGATTCATTGGGAGCTAATTCCATCAGTACTGAATGGCTTACTCGATTGGAACAAGAGCATCCCCTGTTCCCGTGGATGAACTATCGAATATTCAGTAAAAAACAATGAGCCTGAGATTGGCTTGGCCGTGCATCCACGGATGAACTATCGAATATTCAGTAAAAAACAATAGGATTGAATTAGGGAGTGGGGAACCACTCCCTGTTTTTTTAAAAGAATTGACGGATTTCTTTGAGGGCTTCCAGTAGCTTGTCCAAATCCTGTTGTTGCGTTGCAGGACCAAAGGAAAAACGCACGCCGTTGGTAGCTAATTCCTTGGAAACACCCATGGCTTCTAGAACTGGTCTACTGAGCTTGCGGCTGGAACAAGCGGAACCAGTGGAAATAGCTATGGATTTTTCTGATAAAGCCCGAACAAGCACCTCTCCAGGAATTCCTTCAAAGGCTACTTGAACAATCCATGGAGAAAATTTGTCTTTCAGTTTATCCGTATCACGAGTTTGTGGAATGAGGCCACAGCCCTTGATTTCTTTTAACTGAGCGATAAAATTGTCTGTCATGGTCTTCTGCTGTAAAAACCGTTGATAGGCAGGTGCTTCCTTGTTTTTTTCTGACAAAAAATGACGTTTCAGACATTTTCCAAAGGCCCAAGCTCCAGCAATATTTTCTGTTCCAGAGCGGATTCCCTGCTCCTGACCACCACCACGAACAAAGCTTTCAAACTTTTGTGCTAGATACAGGATACCAATGCCCCGAGGACCGCCGATTTTATGAGCACTTAAGGCGGCACTGTCAATGCCAGAATAGGAGAGATTTAATGGAATCTTTCCTGCAGCCTGAACACAGTCAACATGGAGCTTTGGCCGCCGTTTTCCAGTTTCCTTGGCAAACTTGTTCAGCAGGTCGGCCACCTGATATACTGGTTGGATGGCTCCCGTCTCATTGTTTACTGCCATGAGACATACCAACACCGTGTCACTGGTGAGGACCTTTTCTATGGCGGCCACTGGTACAATACCTGTTTCATCAGGAGCAACTTGAATCACCTTCCAACCACAATGCTTCATCATTTCTGCCTGTTCTCGAATAGCAGGATGCTCTATGGCACTGATGATGATGGTGCCTGGGGCTGGTCGTTGTAAAAGGGAGAGTAGGGGAAGATGATTTGCTTCGGTTCCTCCACTGGTGAAAAAGATTGTTTCACTCTTTACCTGAAGGGTTTTGGCACAATCAGAACGGATTTGTGTTAATAAATTTTTTGCAGGGGAGCCAAGAAAATGGAGACTAGAAGGATTTCCAAAGTGGCTAATAGCTATTTCTGCTGCCTCACGGATAATATCTTCTTCCACCATGGCCGTGGCAGCCCAGTCAAAGTATAATGGTTTTGGACTGCTACCTCCATTTGCTTGAAGCTTATTTTCTTCCAGCATCATGTCTTATCTTCCAATACAGCAAGAATTGCATCTTCTGGAACCTCTTGAATGACGGTACTGTTGATTTCTCGCTGAAGGATGAATCTAATGGAAGAACTACTGTTTTTCTTGTCCTTTTTCATGGCAGATAACAAAATGATTCCT
>JAGCMR010000242.1 GCA_017646305.1 Spirochaetaceae bacterium | reverse complement strand
TGTTCGTTTAGCAGAGGCATTAGATGTAAGTGTGGAGTATTTGGTGGAAGGGGAGCTTCATAAAAAAAAGATTTCTTCTCGCCACCATCATTTAGTGAATAATTTTGAAAAGCTTTCAGAAAAAGAAAAGCAGGCAGTAGAACTTTTACTGGAACGACTCATCAGCTAACATTGTTTATTGTAATTAAAAAAAACGCCACCGGTAGACACTTCCTCCTTGTCTGCTGGTGGCCTTTGTGCTTTAGAGAGTTTGTTATTTAGGCTGCTGTCTTGTAGTCTATAACGGAGATTTCTTGAGTTAACCGTTGTGCAGCTTCTATGATGTGTTCTAATTTTTCAACCACATCTCCAGTGTAGAGAATCTCATTACATTGACTGCATTTGAAACATGGAACATTGCGAACAATGATGAGACAATGTCCTAAATCAGTTACACTTGTAGTAAAACTTTGCTCTGCATTGGCAAAACAATTCATACACCTCATAAAAACTCCTTATTGTTTTCGTGTTTTCCAATCAGCTTCCCACTGGGTGGGATTAGGATAATATGCGGTAATAAGATAGATAAATTCCTCATCATGGCTAATTACTAGGTGAAGAGGTTTTTGATTGATAGTTATTCCTAAAACGAGATAACTTGCAAATGGTTTATCGTCCTCGTATTGTTTGATGATTTTTCCTGTCATAATTGCTTGTAAAATATCTTGTATGGATATTTTGCGTTCAACAAGTCGTTGGCGAGCATGTTCTGTCAGAACAATATTTTTAGCATTACAGAGTTGTTGAAGTTTTACAAGGTCTATCACCTTTAAACTATACACCGATTTTGCTTTAAGTACAACTAATTATAAAAAAACGCCACTAGTAGACGCTTCCTCCTCGTCCACTGGTGGCGTATATCTGTTTAGACCCAGATAATTGGTCTGTATTTCAGGCTAAACTAGGAGATTCTTAGCCGTTATACACAGGTTTCTTGGAAATGATGGACATCACTGCACCAATGATACAGCTTGCTCCAATGATAACAAAGGCCAAGGTGTATCCGCCAGTGGCAGCTACAACTCGTACTGCCAGCTGAGGTCCGATGATACCACCGATACCATAAGCCAAGAAGATGCGGGCATAGTTGGGACCAGAGTACTTAACACCAAAGTAGTCAACAACAAGTGAGGGATAGGCACCCATCATGGCACCGAAACAAACGGCCAAACCACCAATTCCCAAAGCGATAGTAGCAAAGTTGGTCAGGAACTGGAGGGCAACCAGCAACACTGCATTTATAATGTAGATGATTGTTACAACACGCTTTGCACCAAGCTTGTCACAGAGGGCTCCACTCATAAAGCGACCAGCTGTGTTGGCAATGGAAAGTACACTTACAATGGCTCCAGCCTGGGCTGCAGTAAGTCCTGCAACAGCCTGAGCAATGGGAGATGCATGACCAATAACCATCAAGCCAGACATATTAGCAAAGAGGTACATAATCAACAGGAACCAGTACTGCTTTGTTTTGAGCATTTCTGCAGAGGTGTAGTCGTGGCTGGAACCAGAAGCAGCAGCTGCAACAGGTTGATTCCATCCTTCTGGCTTAAATCCGTCAGGAGCAGCCTTCATCAATGGGGCTCCAATCAGCATACCTACCAAGGTAATTGCACCTTGAATCAAGAAGGTGGTGTTGGGGCCAAGACTTGCAATTACAGAAGTACAGATAGGGGCAAATACAATGGATCCAAGTCCGAATCCTCCAACGGCAAGACCAGAGATCAGACCTTTTTTGTCGGGGAACCATTTTACACAGGTAGCAATGGGGGTTCCGTAGATAAATCCTACACCAATTCCTCCGAGAACACCAAATCCTAGGTACAGCAAGGGCAATGAAGCAGTAAGTCCTGCTACAGCAAGTCCAAGTACCAAGAAAATAGTTCCAATAAGGGCTGTTTTTGTGGGGCCCTGTTTTGCCAAAATCTTTGCAGCTGGAATCATTGAAATTGGAATGACCAGGGTAGCAATGGACATTGCCAATGAAACGGCTCCTCGTTCCCATCCATGGGCTTCCATGAGGGGATTTACATAAATACTCCAGCTATAAAGCATTCCTGCGCAGAAGTTGCTTAGGATTCCTCCCAAAACAACTCTCCATCTCAGTGCATTACTGTTTGCCATATTTCCTCCTTTGGTAATCAGTAACTTATATTCAACTTTAATAAAAGTATAAATGAGTCTGTAATTCTTGACAATATAAGATGATAGGCTTTTGATTTAATTTAT
>JAGCMR010000241.1 GCA_017646305.1 Spirochaetaceae bacterium | reverse complement strand
TACAACAAGCACGAATCATCTTGGCAGTACCAGCAAGACGCACGATACAAATACCACAAGAAGCCCATGCGGGAAGGTCTGGATTGTGACACAGGGTTGGAATCTTTATATCAATCTTTCGTGCTGCCTGGAGAATAGTAGTTCCTTCTTCTACACAGACAGGTTTTCCATTTATTGTTGCATTAACCATCAAATCACCTCCTTATTTCTTGATAATGGCACTGAACTTACAAGCTTCTTCACAAGCACCACACTTGATACACTTTGTCTGATCAATAAGGTGCTGAGTTTTGCGCTCTCCACTGATACAGTTGGAAGGACACTGGCGGGCACAAGCGGTACAACCAATACACTTGTCAGTGATGATGTACTGAATCAACTTCTTACACTTACCAGCGGAACACTTCTTGTCCTTGATATGTTCAATGTATTCAGCTTCAAATTTCTTCAAAGTAGAAAGAGCTGGGTTAGGAGCAGACTGTCCCAAAGCACAAAGGGATGATAGTTGCATAGCCTGACCAATGTCCTTCAGCTTCTGCAGGTCATCCATAGTTCCACGTCCCTGAGAAATCTTATCCAAGATGGTGTACATCTGGCGAGTTCCGATTCGGCAGGGAGAACACTTTCCGCAAGACTCATCCACACAGAATTCCATGTAGAACTTAGCTACGTCGATAACACAGTCGTCCTCTTCCATAACAATCATTCCACCAGAACCCATCATAGAGCCCAGCCGTGTCAAAGCACCAAAGTCGATTGGTGTGTCCAAGTGCTCTTCGGTGATAATACCACCGGAAGGTCCACCAGTCTGAACACCCTTAAACTTCTTTCCGTTCTTGATTCCGCCACCAATCTCGAAGATGATTTCACGGAGGGTTGTTCCCATGGGAACTTCAACAAGACCAGAGTTGTTTACCTTACCAGTCAAGGCAAAAACCTTTGTTCCCTTGGAGTCAGCTGTACCAATGCTGGCGAACCAGTCTGCACCCTTTGTAAGGATTACAGGAATATTTGCCCAAGTTTCTACGTTGTTGATGATTGTAGGACAACCCCACAATCCGCTAATAGCTGGGAAGGGTGGCTTGGGAGTAGGCATACCACGGAGACCTTCAATAGAACGAAGCAAGGCAGTTTCCTCACCACAAACGAAGGCACCAGCACCAAGACGAATCTCAATGTCAAAGTCAAAGCCAGAACCAAGAATATCCTTACCCAAAAGTCCCAACTCGTGGGCCTGATCCATAGCAATCTGGAGACGATCAATAGCCAAAGGATACTCTGCACGAATGTATACGAATCCCTGGTGGGCACCAATGGCCTTACCGCAGATAATCATAGCTTCAATAACAGAGTGGGGGTCACCTTCGATGGTAGAACGGTCCATGTATGCACCAGGGTCTCCCTCGTCAGCATTACATACAACGTACTTGGTATCTCCAGGAGCCTTCATAGCAGTTTCCCACTTGAGACCTGTAGGGAATCCTGCACCACCACGACCACGCAAACCAGATTTCTTAACCTCGTTTACGATATCTTCCCCAGACATTTCGAACAGAGCCTTTTCCAAAGCCACATATCCGTCACGTCCGATGTATTCGTTAATATCTTCAGGATTGATAAAACCACAGTTTCTCAGAGCAACACGCATCTGCTTCTGGTAGAACTGAATTTCCTGAACTTCTTCTCGGCTCTTCTTTTCTTTGTTATACAACAGACGAGTTACTTCTCGTCCCATGATAACCTGCTCGGAGATAATCTCACTGGCATCTTCTGGTTTTACTTCTACATAGAAGGAATCTTCGGGAAGAACCTTTACAACAGGTCCCTTCTCACAGAATCCGAAACAACCAGTCTTTACAATCTGAACGCTGTCTCCAACGCCCTGCTTTGTAGCCTCATCCAGAAGCCGCTGGTAAATATCGTTGGAACTGCTGGACTCACAGGCGGTTCCGCCACAAACAAGAATATAGTGTGTGTAAGACATAGTATCCTCCAGTTCCTTATTTAGATGGTGCAAGACGCTCTACAATGAGATTGTCCAACAATTTCTTATC
This sequence comes from Spirochaetaceae bacterium, assembly GCA_017646305.1. The sequence goes on along the minus strand of JAGCMR010000241.1, from coordinate 6,464 downwards.
AATAAGGTGAGTTTGAACAATGTCCTTTGCAAGAGCAGGTGTCACCTTTCCATAAATTACAGTTTCCATACCTGGAACAACAACTTCTACAGTAGGCTCATCAGCACAACGTCCCATACAACCAGACTGACGAACGATTACCTGAGAATCCATATTTCTAGCTTCTATTTCATCTAAAAAAGCCTTAAAGGTATCCTTTCCACCAGCGGCGATACCACAAGTTCCCATTCCAACTATAACTTGAATACCCTTTCCTTCAGGGTCTCTTCTTTGAAGCGATTTTTTCACCTGCTCACGTAATGCACGCAAGTCCTCTAACGTCAATTTTGCCATTCAATCAACTCCTGCAACTTATGATTTATCCTAGGCAATACCCTAGGAAGTCACTTTCATTTTACTAGACAATGATCTAGCTAGACTAAAGTCTAGGCATTCTTATATTTATCGATGATACCAGCCATCTGAGACTTGCCTAACTTTCCATATACATCACCATTTACAGTGAGAACTGGAGCAAGACCACAACATCCAATACAACGTACAGGTTCTACAGAGAACAATCCATCCATTGTAGCAATATCTTCTGCTGTCAATCCAAGAATTGCACGAGCTTCGTCGATCAAATCCTGACCACCCTTGAGATAGCAGGCAGTACCAAGACAAACACTAATCTTATGCTTTCCGGGCTTTTGTGTTTTAAAGAAATGATAGAATGTCATAACTCCATAAACTCGAGCCAGTGTTGAACCAGTGCGTTCTGATACAGCACAAGCTGCCTCTTTGGAGATATAACCAAACTCTTCCTGTACTTTGTGGAGAATCATAATCAGATTTCCAGGCTTGTTTTTCCATTCCTCGATGAAAGCATCAAGTTCCTTGGAAAACTGAATGGTTGCATTTTCAGCCATAGTAACCCCCGTCTTGTAATATAACTTGCCTTTTTCAGCTCATTATAGATAATCTTTTATCAGTATACTGACATTCAAGTTTTTCTGCAACAGGTAAAAATTTAGAGATAATAAATTAACGATAAATTTATATAATTAAATCGATTTACTAGTGAAATTTTTCACAAAGAAAACAATCAATATACTACAGTGAATTCAATTTGACCAAGATTTGACAATAGCTCAGGCAAACCAAGGGTAAATTCTACGTAGGGACCTTGGGTACGAGCAGTTCCTGCAGCATGGGAAACCGTTGCAGACTGTACTGGAGCTGGGGCTGTAACAAGAATTTTTACCTTTGCGGCCTGTAATTCCTTTGCTACACTACCACCATAGATAATAGAAATTAAATCAGTATATTCGCTGGCAGATAGCTGCTCTCCAGTCAGAATAGGCGCGGAAAGTAAATCAAGATATTCAGCTGTTTCCAAGGGCATAATAGCCACAACCTGCTGCAACACCTGGGGCGAAATAGTAAGCACTAATTTACGTTCACCCACCTCTGAAGAATGACAATATCCAATAGCACCAGAAACCTGAGGAACCATATCCTGACACATCGCTCCATTTGCAAGACTTGTTACAGGAGCGGTTTGGGGAGAGTCAGCCTCGATTCGAGCAGATACAATTAAGGAGCTAGTACTGGGAGTTTCCACACCTACAAAGGAAAGCCCCGCAGTCTTAAGGGCTTGCAGAATTTGAGACTTGTTGAATAAGGGTAATTCCTGCTGTGCCCCAGTAAAAGATCGTACCGTTTCTTCGATAAGGGGAGAAACAGCACTTTCTACAGAATAGGTAATACCTCCATCAGTAGCTACTGCCACCTTTAACACAGGAGAACAAGCGGTAAACAGACAGAGACAAGCCAAAAGAGCAAAGCTAAGAAAACAAGTTCGTACAAAATTACTATTCTTCAAGTTCATACATTTAAATAAAATTTTTCATAGGAAATGTTACACGGATTCCAGTGGAAAATACCAAGCCAGCAGATAAGGAATCTACAATAGGAAGGGCTCCATTGTCTAAATCGTTAAACACGGTATAGCGAATGTCCTGAACGAGAGATAATTCCACCTTTCCTGCCTTGAGAGTAGGACTTTGCAAACAGAGTCCCAAAACTCCAGGAAAAATAGACCCCTTTACCCGTGAAGGAGTACCAGAAACAATGCCAGGCTCCACAGGTGAACCTATGGTCAATACTGGTCCTGCATATACCCGCACGCCCTCCACCACTGTGAGAGAAAAAAGCAGGGGAAGTTGCAATAGCTTCATTGCAGGGTCATAGGAAAGAGACACACCAATACCTGGCTGAAGTGTACTATTACCTTGATAGCGGGCATGAGCATCTACGGTTACACCACGAAACAGAAGATGGAATCGATCTGCAGAGAAAAAAGTCCAATCCCCAGTAAGAGTGCCATCAAGAGCTACCTTCCGTAAAAAAACATTGTCTATTCCCCATGTACGGGAACTAGATGAGACACTGGTAGAGCCACTCCCTGATGGGGCAAACAGCCCACCTCCTTGGTTTCCCTCTTTTCCCAAAATAGAACCTGTTCCAGTAGAACCACCTGAGCTAGCATTTGAACTCTCTTCTGTAACGAGGGCTACTCGCTCCTCTCCAACAGAAGGAAGAAACCTTCCTGCACCAGCATAGGTTCTACTCCAATAGGATTCCTTCAAAGAAGAAATAATAACACCAGTGTTAGGCCCATCACTGGCAGCATGAATAAACTGATTATTGCCCATGTACAAACCAACGTGGGAGATTTTTGTTCCCACGGTTTTGAAGAAAACCAAATCTCCTGGTTCCTTCTCAGAATCCTTAATAATACGAACTGTACTGTACAATCCAGAGGTGGAACGAGGAAGTTTTACTCCAATGGCATCATTTGCAATGGTGAAAATCAAGCCAGAGCAGTCCATACCGCTTTTGCTGGCTCCCCCATAAACATAGGGTACACCAACAAACTGCTTGCTATAAGCAATCATTTTTTGACGAGCTTCTAGAGATTCATTTGGTGTCATGGATGCTATTGCCTGACAGAAGGAAGGAACGCAAACAACCCAACATACCACCATACAGCAGATGATTTTAAGGATGGTTTTATACATACTTGCAATTATAACCCATATACAAGGAAAATAAAATAAAAATCAAAATTTTTTGCAACATTTTTTTTCAAATTGTGTCATACTTAAGGAAAGAAGAATCTCTATTTAGGAAGGAATATGAAAAACACTCAATTGCCATGGTCTTTTTTAGATGATTGGAGAGGAAAAGCCTTTACTGGGGAATGGCCTACTTTACCAGAAATGTTCAGTATCACAGCAGAACGATTTCCAGATCGCCCCTGTTTTACGGACTTTGTGCCAGAGCGTGTAACTCGTAACTACACAGAGGTGCTGCAGAACATGAAAAAGCTGGCAAATTGGTTGGCTATTTCTGGGGTTACAAGGGGAAGCCACGTAGCTGTTTCTGGAAAGAATTCCTCTGAATGGGCTACCGTCTATATGGCCACCTTGTTTGCAGGGGCAACCATCATTCCCATTGACTATGGACTTCACGAGCCAGAGATTGAAAATTTGCTCAATACAGCAAAGCCTGTATTCTTCTTTGTTGATGAAGAAAAATACGAGTACTTCAGAAGCCATCCCAATGGAACAAAGATTTATTCACTTTCACCAAAATACAATGAAACTTATGTATACAACCTAGAGTCAGCAGCTACTGCCACCATCACTCCTGCCACGGAAATGGATACAGCAGCAATTCTCTTTACCTCAGGAACAACTGGTATTCCAAAGGGCGTAATGCTTTCTCATCGCAACCTGGTTTCTGACTGCTACATTGCCCAGACCCACTTGGAGTTGGTATACACCGACGTATTCTATGCCTTGTTGCCCATTCACCACGCCTATACCATGCAGGCGGCATTTATTGAACCTATGTCTGTTGGTGCTGAGGTTGTATTTGGAAAGACAATGGCCGTTACCCGTATGCTGAAGGAGCTACGAGAGGGAAAGATTACCATTCTTTTGGGCGTTCCTTTGCTATTCAACAAGCTTTTGGCAGGTATCTTGAAGGGAATCAAGGACAAGGGACCTGTTGTAAATGGTATCATGCATTTCTTGATGGGAGTTTCCTACTTTATCAAGAAAGTATTCAAGGTAAATCCTGGAAAGAAGCTGTTCAAGGCTGTGCTAGAAAAGGCAAGTATTTCTACCCTACGAATTGCAATTTGTGGTGGTGGGCCCTTGGCTGCCAGCGTATTCAAGGTATATAACGAGCTGGGAATCAACTTTATCCAGGGATACGGATTAACAGAAACTTCTCCCATCATTGCATTGAATCCTGTAGATAACTTTAAAGTTGAAAGCGTTGGACGTTATTTTGTTTCCCACATGGAAATGAAGATTTTGGATCCAGATGCAGAGGGTATTGGTGAGGTAGTTGTTAAGGGTCCCATGGTTATGAAGGGCTACTACAACATGCCAGCAGAAACAGCAGAAGTCTTTACTGATGATGGCTGGTTCAAGACTGGAGACCTGGGAAAGCTGGATAACGAGGGCTACTTGTACCTGGCTGGTCGTGCCAAAAACTTGATTGTTACCGAGGGTGGCAAGAACGTGTACCCAGAGGAAATTGAAAACCAGTTCCAGCTGATTACCGACATTGAGCAGATTACCGTTCAGGGCTACATCATGGATGAGGCTACCAAGTCAGAGGGAATCGAGGCATTGATTTATCCCGCAGATGATCTTTTGAACCGACTCCAAGTTCAGCGTGGCGACGTGGAAGGCTCAGCTGTAGTTCGAGAAACTATTGAAGGAATTGTGGCAGAGGTAAACAAGAAATTGCAGCCCTATGCCCGCATTTCTCGTATAACCCTTCTGAAGGAAGCTCTGGAAATGACTACCACCAAGAAGGTAAAACGAACCTACAACAAGAAGTAAGATTTTTTTGCTAAAGATTAAAAAGGCTGTGAAGGAGCTTCCTTTACAGCCTTTTTTTCAAGGAGATTTCATGTACGTTAGGAGAAGTGTTAACCGCTCTCCTACAAAACGTATTTTTCTACAAAGCGGGCAAGGCCGTCTTCGTTGTTGGAAAATTCAGTTACGTAGCGAGCCTGCTCCTTAATGACATCCAATCCGTTTATCATGGAAACACTTAATCCTGCTAGCTGAATCATGGACTCGTCGTTCATGCTGTCTCCAAAGGACATGGCATGCTCATTGGGAATGGCCAGACGCTGGCAAAGCCATTGTAACGCCTCACCCTTGCCACAATTGTAGGGCATGATTTCCAAGAAATAGGGCTTACTGATAAAGATAACGCAACGAGAACCGATTTTTTCACGGAGCTCATCTTGGAGCCGAAGCAAAACCTCTGGTTCTCCAGGAATAACCATTTTGGGGTGGCCTTTTCGTAGCAAGGCTGGAAAGTCTGGTACCACTTCCATCTGGAGCCCCGTAAGCCCCACGTCTACCTGAGTCCACTTATTGTCCTGAGAAGTGAAAACGGTAGTGGGATTGTATACCTCTGGAAATAAGCCATAGGAAGCAGCTATTTCGTTGGCCTCTAACAAAACATCTACATCCACAGTGTGATACAGGATTTCCCGACGCAGGTGCAGGTCGTAAATCACCGCTCCGTTTTGGGCTATGATAAAACGTCCCTGCTCCAAGCCTGCAATTTCCAATTGGCGAACAAAGGGCAAAATTGCATTGTCGGTGCGACCAGAGCAAAGGGTAACATAGATACCAGCAGCGGTGGCCTTTTGCAGAGTCTGAATGGTGTAATCTGAAATAGTCAAATCCTCCCGCAAGAGGGTATCATCCAGATCGATTGCCATGATTTTTGCAGGAAGCTTACCTGTAGGGAGCTTATTATTGGCAGGAAATAGAGATGTATTCACTTGGTCAGTATACCATAGCTCCAGCAAAAGTAAAAGAGGTGGGATATGGAGGAGCCACACCCCACCTGCTCCTACTTTCATATTACTGAAGAAAGACGTAATTTATATTTTAGTTTGCAGGATTTGAAACACCTGCTTCCATGTACTTTTTCAGCTGCATATTAGCAACCTTGGGGTTGGTAATTACCGATGGCCCCGCAATACAACCGCCTTCACAAGCCATAACCTCCACCAAGTTGGGGCTTTGGTCGGTGTAAGGAAGGGTTCCTGCGTTCATCTTACCGAAGGTGGCCAACTGCTTCATACCGTTGCCAGTAAGTCCGTTGATAACTGCTACCCGAAGCTTTTCTGGGTGCTTGAGACGGATACGTACAGCTTCTGCAACACCACCACTAGCAGCAAAGCCTCTACCAGAAGCACTGGGAACTGTTGCATCAGGTGCAGCGGCAACCTTGGTTACATCTACATCCTTGGCAATCAAGAAGGCACCAATCTCTTCCACAGAAAGAACATAGTCTACAAACTCATCGTCCATTCCTTCTCGGCGCTTGGCAAGACAAGGCCCAATAAATACAGTAACAGCATCTGGGTCAGCCTT
>JAGCMR010000240.1 GCA_017646305.1 Spirochaetaceae bacterium | reverse complement strand
GATGAAATACAACAGAGAAAAACTGATGCAGAGCAATTACTGATGGACTATGGCTTTATGCAAGAGGTGGAAAAACGAGCCCAAGAGGTTATCTCTGGCATGATTACTGCCATGGGTTACAAGGGCTACGACATTTTATTTTCTGGAAGCCAAGAGCCAGTCCACTTGGTGACTGCTCCAGCAACAGATGAAAATCAGATGCCCCAGCCCACTGACTACTCAACAGCAAGCCAGGAAGAGTGCCTCATCGAACAGTAACGCTTCCGTCCTTGCGGGCAATGTAGCAGCGGGGCTTGTTCATGGTGAAAAAGCCTACTTCCACAACCCCAACCATGGATTTAATTGTATTTTCCAAGGTAGCAGCATCCACAGGCTCCTTCCACAATAAATCAAGAATCAAGTTGCCGTTATCTGTCACCACAGGACCTGCCTTGCGAACACCTTCTCGCAGAGTACACTGGGCACCAAGGGCTTCCAGCTGGCGTACCAAGGAACTGCGAGCTTCTGCAATAATTTCTACAGGCAGGGCAAAAGCTGTACCAAGATGAGGTACATCCTTGGAAGAATCTGCCACCACTACAAATTGCTTTGCATTGTATGCCACAATCTTTTCCAGCAATAAGGCAGCCCCGCCTCCCTTAATCAGGTGATTTTCAGGACTAATCTCGTCTGCCCCATCAATGGCCAAATCAAGCTGCCCGCCAATAACAGCGGCGTTCATGGAATACACTGGGATTCCCAGCTGTTCGCAAGCAATGGTGGTCTGAAAACTAGTAGACACTGCCTTAATATCTTTTAGAGTACCAGCCTTTATGTGGTGGGCAATGCGCTCCACAGCAGGCATGGCAGTGGAACCAGTCCCCAGTCCAATCTTCATACCAGAAAAAATTAATCCTTCTTCCAGCAACTTGTCCACTGCATAAGCACCAACCAACTTCTTCTGTTCAGCCTGAGATAATTCTGCCATTAGTAATCCACTCCTGTAAAATATTTAAACTGACGGTATCCTTGGTACTTTAACATGGAATATCCGTTGGAAACCTTACATCCAGCTAATGAAGCCCGATGCATAATGGGAGTTACCTCTGGATGATACACAATGTCGTACACTGCCTCAGTTCCTTTAAAATCGTAGAAGTACAAGGGGTCATTGTCTTCTGTTGCAGGAAGACTGGCTCCCATACCCTTTGATGTGGTCTGAATAATCACATCACAATATTTTTCAAGCTGCTGTATAGATTCAGGACCTAGGGTAGACCATTTGAATCCAAAGCTATCTGCAATCCGTTTAGCCTTTGCTACAGTACGATTGAAAATACAGGCCTTACCTTTTAGCTGACGAACAGCATAGGCTACACCACGGGCTGCCCCACCAGCTCCAATAATTGCCACACGGGAATGAGATAAATCCTTTACGCCTAAAAATTCCTTTAGCCCCTCCATAATTCCCTCTGCGTCAGTGTTGTAGCCACTCCAACCAGCTTCTGTCCGCACAATGGTGTTACAAGCACCAATGGCCTTAACCTGAGGAGAGGACTCTGCAAGATGAGAAAGAATCCCTTCCTTGTGGGGCACCGTAACAGAAAGTCCCTTAATTCCCACTGCATCAGCAAAATCCATGGCTTCTTCCACAGCTTCCACTCGAATGGGAATATACACAGCATTCATACCGTGATTACGATATCCAGCGTTGTGGAGAGCAGGACTTTCCGTTGCCTCCAAAGGATAACCTATAATACCGTAAATATTTGTATCTTTATCTATAGAACGGAAGGCATAGGTTTTATTCATAGTCACAGGATCAACGTGACCAATGCACTTTAATTGTTCAACAGAAGATGGAGAAACAAAGGTTAAATATGAATTCATCTTGTCTGCCAATATCCTAGTAGGAAGCCCCAAAGAACCCATGGCACAAAGAATCTGTTGACCAGGCTCTAGGGTTGCCGCCTGACGAAACATCCGTGTAACATCTGACAAGCTTTTTGGCATACAGGCAATTTTGGGAATCTCAAAGCCAGTTATACGCATCTTTGCTAATCGAGCAGGAATATCTTCAATAGGGCCGTTCATATCGTGGGCACTACGGATAATCCGTGTTCCAAAGGCTAGGGCTGCATCCTGCAGGCTTGGAACGTGAAAGTCCTCCTCTAAATCTACATAGGCAAAGTTTTTACGAATATCCTGCTCTGCAAAGGCCAAGCCTCGGGCAAAGAGCATAGTTCGAGAAGCCTCTCCTTCCACATAAAGCCCACCGTCAATTTTACGACGAATAGTAAGAATACAAGGAATTCCTGCCATCTGAGGAAATTTACGAATATGCAGACGCTCATCTCGGTCAAGATAATCTACCCGCAATTCTACCATATCGATCCAATTTCGATAGGTGTCCAATATTTCCATATTTTCAGCAAGAGTCTTTCCTGTAAGACAAAGACAAATTCGAGGTCGTTCCATACACAAAATACTACCATAAAGCAAATGAGCTTACAATATGCATTTCTTCTACAACTTAATATTGAGCAGAAATAGACTTATATGGTAGAATAAGTCACTTTTATCGAAAATCGAGAGGTTTTGTAAATGGAACATTTTGGATTATGGGGAATTATCCCACCTCTCCTGAACATCGACTTAGCCTTCATTACAAAGGACGTTATTGTTTCCCTTTTCTTGGGAATTTTGTCAGGAGCTCTGATTGTTGCTGGTGGTAATCCCGGAACAGCATTGATGACGCTTACCGACTTGGTAGCAAATTCTTTGGCAGATGGATGGAACATCCGTATCTTCCTATTCTGTGCTTTGTTGGGCGGTTTGGTTGGTTTGCTTACAAAAACTGGTGCCGCTAGGGCCTTTGGTCTTTGGGCTTCTTCAAAGCTCAAAACAGGAACCAGCTCCCAGTTCATGACATTCATCTTTGGTTTGTTGATTTTTATTGACGACTACTTTAACTCCATGTCTGTTGGAACTGTTATGCGACCAATTTCCGACAAAACTGGTGTTTCTCGTGCCAAGCTTGCCTACATTCTGGACTCTACCGCAGCTCCCGTTTGTATCATCGCTCCTATTTCCAGCTGGGTTGTTACTGTTATGTCCATCGTTCGTGATTCCCAGGGATTTGAGCAGCTGGGCATGACTGAGTTTGAATTCTTCATTAAGGCAATTCCTTACAACCTGTATGCCTTGCTGGCATTGATTCTGGTATTGACCATCATCTTTGTTAAGCGTGATTTTGGTCCCATGAAGGCATCAGAAGACTTGGCAGCCAAGGGAATCCTTTTCAACGAAGAAAAATATGGTCCTGCCTCTGGAACTATGGAAGAAACAGAAATAAGCAAGG
>JAGCMR010000239.1 GCA_017646305.1 Spirochaetaceae bacterium | reverse complement strand
CCTTCATGACTATAGTTTTCAAGTCTACTGCCGATATATATAAACGATTATGAAGAAATTTCTTACATTGCTTTTGTTGATTTCTACCCTTCCTCTGTTGGCTCTGCCAGCACAGGTTCAAGAATCAACACTGGATTCTTATACCTACAATAACCTCATTGCTCGTATAGATAAGGTTGGCGCTCCCTTCATGGTGGACGACTACATCATTTTTACTGCTGACAGTAAGCCCCGTCATGTGGGCATCGCCTTTGACTTTGAGAATTTCAGAACAATTCACTCCTTCCAAAAGGTAAATACCACAGATATGGAAGGACAAGTCGTTCAATCAGTGTATTTCTATATCCTAGAAGTACCAAAAGCTCTGAAGAATGTTTCCTACCGTTTGGTTATCGATGGCCTGTGGACTATTGACCCTAACAATGAACATCAGATTTTTGACACAAAATCTAATCTGATTCTTTCCACTGTAGCCGTTCACCGACAAGAAACACCTAGCACTGAAGCCATTAAGAAAAACCTTGTGCGCTTTGTATACCAAGGTCAATCTGGGCAGATTATCCGCTTAGGTGGAACCTTTACCAACTGGGATTCTTCCATCTATGTCATGAGGGAAACAGCTCCAGGTCTTTATGAGTTGGAGATTCCATTGCCACAAGGAACCCATTACTATGCCTATTATGATGGAATGGCTTCCTTTGTAGACAAAACGAATCCTGAACGAGCTTATACCACTGATGGAAGAACAGCTTCTGTCATTACCATTAACTAAGTTATGTCATTAAACTGGAAGGAAATAGATTGTATTCTGGAGGAACTGGAGCTAGAAGGTTCCTTTATCCAACAGATTGTACAGCCAAGTTACGACACCATTGCCTTCCACACCTACAAGAATGGGCAGTCAAAAACTATTCTCCTTTGTCTTGCAGCTGGAGCATGCCGAATCCATCAAACTTGGTCAGCGGTACCAAAAACTAACAAGCCTCTTCGTTTTATGGAATTTCTCAAAGCTCGAATCAAGGGAGCACGAATCAATTCTATTTGTCAGCTGGGTCAAGAGCGTATTATCAAGCTAGAGCTTTCTCATTGTGGCCAAGAATTCCTGCTCTACATTAGATTGTGGAGCAATGCTGCCAACATGATTCTCACGGACACCAATCATGTTATTTTAGACACCTTTTACCGACGTCCCAAAAAAGATGAAATTAGTGGTGGCATATTTCATGAGCCAAGTCTTCAGCCCAAAGAACAGGGCACTGCAACAAAGGAATGGCAGGTTCGTAGCTTTGACCAACTACCAGATTGGGAAAGCTTAAGCTTTAACCAAAAGGTGGAGCGGTGGTACGGAGAGCATGCAGGACAGCTTTCACTGGAAGCCCTGTTGGAACAGGCAGAAAAATTTTATAATTCTCGTCACAGCAAAATGGAATCTGCCCTCCACCGCCTAGAAAAAAAACGGGATGAGTTCCTTCAAAACCAGCAATGGAAGCATTATGGAGATTTAATTCTCACCTATGGCCATCTTATTGACGGTAGCCAAGATTATTTGGAGTGTCAGGACTATGAAAGCGACGCTCTCATTAGAATCAAAATCGACCCAAAGAAAAATGCCCAGGAAAATGCTTCTCAGTACTACACCACCTATAAAAAAACTGTTTCTGGCCTTTCAGACCTAGAACACGACATCCAAAAAGCAAAAAAAGAATTACTGGACTTGGAGGCCACCTACCAGCAACTGTGCAAGGAGCCTAATCCCTTGCGGTTGCAACAAATGCTTCGCAAACAAACCACTCCTAAACAGCAGGTGGAAAAAAAACGGCCTGGTCTTTCCTATCAGGTGGAAGGCTGGACTATTTTGGTGGGACGTACCGCCACAGAAAATGACGAGCTTTTGCGTCGCCACGTAAAGGGCTTGGATATGTGGTTTCACACCAGAGATTATGCTGGGGGCTATGTTTTTGTAAAAAACCGGCCAGGAAAAACAATTCCTCTTTCCATCATGCTCTGTGCAGGTAATTTGGCAGTCTATCACTCCAAGGCAAGAAAGGCAGGTAAGGCAGACTTGTACTACACCCAAGTAAAACATCTTCGTCGAGCAAAGAATGGTCCAAAGGGCTTGGTGCTTCCCAGTCAAGAAAAAAACCTTTTTATCCAGCTAGATAAGGAAATTCTCCAAGAACTAGAGGCCGCTGCCACTAGCTAGACGATATTTTATTTGACAGATAAAAAAGAAGAAATTATAGTAGATTCAGGAGGTTTTATGTCCACCCTATGTTATACCGATACCAGTGCATTGTTCACCGACTTTTACGAGCTTACTATGGCTCAAGGCTATTGGAAAAACGAAATGAACTATCCTGCTGTTTTTGATATGTTCTTCCGACGACAGCCCTTTAACGGTGGCTTTTCTGTCTTTGCTGGACTTCATACCCTGTTGGAAGCACTTAAAACCTTTTCCTTTAGTCAAGAAGATATTGCCTATCTTGCCAGTCTCAATATTTTTGAGCAGGGTTTCTTAGACTATTTAAAAGATTTTCGTTTTTCTGGGGATTTATATGCCCAGGACGAAGGTTCCATTGTATTTCCCAACGAGCCCTTAATTCGTATTCACGCCAATTTGATTGAAGCTCAAATCATAGAAGGGCTGGTGCTAAACCACATCAATTTCCAAAGCTTAGTAGCCACAAAAACTGCCAGAGTTTGGCTTGCTTCAGGAAAAGGTCATATTATGGAATTTGGACTGAGACGAGCCCAAGGACCAGATGGGGCTATGAGTGCTTCCCGTGCAGCCTACATAGGTGGTGCAACTGCCACCAGTAATGCACTGGCAGGCAAGCTTTACAATATTCCCGTACAGGGAACTATGGCTCATTCCTGGATCATGTCCTTTCCCACAGAATTAGAAGCCTTTGAAAGCTATGCACAGCTTTATCCAGAAAAATCAATCTTCCTTATTGATACCTACGACACTTTGAATTCTGGTATTAAAAATGCCGTCATTGTGGGAAAAAAGCTAGTTGCCCAGGACCACAACTTTGGAGTCCGCCTTGATTCTGGCGATATCCAATACCTTTCCAACAAGGTACGAAAATATCTAGACAAGGAAGGACTCACCAATGCATCTATTTCTGTCTCCAACGAGCTTACCGAGGAAATCATCCAGACACTGGTTCAGCAAAAGGCTCCCATCAATAGCTGGGGTGTTGGTACTCACATGGTAACAGGTGGTAATGAATCTTCCTTTACTGGAGTGTATAAATTAGCTGCCCGCTACTACCCCACCAGTAAAGCCATGGAGCCCACCATGAAATTTTCTGACAATCCAGAAAAAACCACCAATCCCGGCATCAAAAACCTGTGGCGACTCTACGACCAAGAAGGAATGGCCAAGTGTGACATCCTTGCCCTTTGTGATGAAGAAATTGTTGTAGGTAAGGAACAGCGGTTCTACCATCCTTCAGGAGATTACCGCCAGTTCAGCTTTACACCAGCAAAGGTGGAGTCTCTACTCAAACCGAGAATCCTTCAAGGAGAGCTTTTAGATAAGGAAATTACCAGTCAGCAGGCCATCCAAGCTGCTAGAGCCACCATGCAACAACAGCTTGTTTCTTTGGACGACACCTACAAGCGGATTCTCAATCCTCACATTTATAAGGTCTCCGTTACTAAGAATTTGCGTCAGCTGAAAATCAAGTTCATCGAGGAACGGATTAAATAATTTCTATGGAATTATTCCTCAATCTTGCAGCCTTGCTGAACCTGCTGTTCATGATCTTTGTTCTGTTCTTTGAACGGAAAGAAGATTCACGACGGTGGGCTTGGTTCTTGGTATTGTACTTTCTACCAGTGGTGGGAATTCTGCTTTATATTCTGTTAAGCGGTCATTTTTTTACCAAAACAAAACAGCTTACTCGTATTTCTCACTTTTTTGATAGATTAACTCGCCAGTTTTTTCAAGAGCATGCAGATTTTCTTAAAATGTTCTATCAAGCCTTGGACAACCCTCTATTAGAAGAATACAAGTCCCTCATTAAGATGAATCTAGAGGGCAACAAAAGCATTCTTGCCCTCACCAGCTCCTCTCAGATTTATTGCTGGGGACAAGATTTGTTCAAGGATATGTTGCAAGACATGGAGGCTGCTACCAAAAGCATCTACGTTGAATCCTTTATTATTCACCATGATGCCACAGGTCAGGCCTTGATGGATGTGCTTTGTCGTAAGGCTCAACAGGGAGTTGAAGTAAAGCTCCTCTATGACGACGTGGGTTCTATTCTCACTAAAAAAAGCTTCTTTCACCAACTTACCAAGGCTGGAGGACAGGTACAAGCCTTTTTTCCCGTAAAATGGAGACTCCCTCTTTCCATCAATTTTAGAAACCATCGTAAAATAACGGTTATCGATGGAAAAATTGGATACATGGGAGGAGTGAATATTGGAGATGAATACGCAAATTACAGCAAAGGAAAAAAGCCTTTGTGGAGAGATACCCATATCCGTCTCACTGGTACTGTAGTATTGGAGCTCCATACCACCTTTTTCATGGACTGGTTTACTACACCAGCTTGGCATACTCGTCTCAAAAAAACAGAGGATATTGCAAGACACTTTTCTCCAGAAACCATCCAGCTCCTTCAGCAACAGCTTTCCGATACAAAAGAAGCTATTACACAAAATAACTTTAAACCAGAAGGAATCCCCACCCAAATTATTACTGCAGGCCCAGATGATCTTTGCTCCACAGAAATCCAGGATGCCCTTATTCGGATAATTATGGAGGCAAAGCAGTATGTGTATATTCAGACACCCTACTTTACCCCCAACCAAGAATTTTTCAAGGTATTAAAGCTTGCCGCCCTTTCTGGAGTCGATGTACGAATTATGGTGCCAGACCAATGGGATAAATTCTATGTGCGGGAAGCGGCCTATCAGTTTATCTGGGAAATGCTGGAATTTGGCATTAAGTTTTATCACTATCAGGGCTTTATTCATTCAAAAACCCTTGTTTCTGACGACAAGATTTGTACCATAGGCTCCACCAATATCGATATTCGCAGCTTTGACCTACACTTTGAAGCAAATGCCATCTTCTACGACAGAAATCTTGCCTGTCAATGTAAGGAAATTTTTGAAAAAGACATGGAAAATAGTCGTCAGGCAAGCTCCCAGTGGTTTCAAGCAAAGCCCCTCATCCGTCGCACACTTTGGCCCTTTTTCAAGTTGTTTTCCCCCTTGATGTAGGGTCGCTCTGTAAAGTCTTCCTGCAATGGATTTGGACATAAAAAAAGAGCTGCAATAAAGCAGCCCTTCTTCCATTTAATCAGCATGTAAACCATTCCTTTCAATTTGGTAACTAAAAGTTACCCATTGGCAAGGACATAACAAAAAATTATACCTTCTTTGTTACGTAACCACTTCTCAAGCAGCGGGTGCACATCTTGATGGTCATGGTGGTTCCACCGATCTCAGTCTTTACCTCAACAAGGTTTGGTTTCCAAATACGGCGTGTATGATTATATGACTTACTCACTTTATTACCGCTCAGAGAACCCTTTCCGCAAATCTCGCATCTTCTGGACATAATAAACCTGCCTATAAAATATCTGAAGCAACATAGTAACAAAAAAAGGCGATAATGTCAAATCATTACCGCCTTTCAAACCTTATTTCCTTACTTTATTTTGCAGCAAATACTAACAATGTAGTTCCATCCTTACCAATCAGCTGTAGCTCATCTCCGGACCATACATAATTAGCAGTCTTATTCAAGAGATTGGTATATACCTGCTCAAGCACAGCAGCCTCACCAGAGGGAGCAGCCATGCGGGTAGTACCAATATCCTGGAAAGAAATTGCTCTCAGGGTATAGTCTACAGTATAATCACCTACAATGAAATTACTTCCAGAGAAACCACTAATGTCCATCTTGTTGCCAAAGCTCAAATCAGGAACATTCTTAGACTGGTCTACAGAACGAACACCAGTTCCGTCAAAGTAGGCAACCAGCTTCCAATGACTTCCATCAAACTTAAACTTGCTAAACAACAGGGCTGTTTCTCCACTGGACTTGGCAATTTCCATTCCCTGTCCATCGGCCGAAATGTCAAACATATCAGCATCAGTTAAGGTTTCAAGATACAATCGCTCAAAATCCTCCAAGGGAGAAGGTCCTGCCATCTGAGTTAACCAGAAAGGTCCTCCTGAATACAAGGTACCGTCAATGGTAACAGGTCCACCGTAGTTATTTACGCCAGCAACACCGGCAACATCATAGCTATAGGAACCAATTTCAGGAACAGTGGCTGAAAAAGTAACAGTCATGCCTTGAGGAATCGCCAGCTCCGATCCATTACGCAGGACAGAAAGCAATCTCCAATCTCCTGCAATACCCGCATCATCTGTGGCAACAGTTCCCTTAGATGAAGCACAACCTGTCAACATCATACCTCCTGCCAACAAAACTACTACAAAACAAAAAATACAACTTCGAAACTTACTCATACGTCTAACTCCTGTAAAAGTTTACCATGGTTTCCTACCTCTTAGTATACGTGATAAAATGAAGACATGCAACTGTACAGTTGCCATATAACAGGTATTTATGGTATCATGACGGGAGTTTTTTTAAATGAGGTTGTACTATGGATTCACATGAAATCACCATGGAAAAGATTGTAAGCCTTTGCAAGCGCCGAGGCTTTGTATTTCAATCATCTGAGATTTACGGCGGACAGGCTGGGGCCTGGGATTACGGCCCAATCGGTATTGAGCTAAAGAAAAACATACAAAATGCTTGGTGGAAGGAAATGACCCAGCTCCACGACAATATTGTAGGGCTTGATGCTGCTATTTTGATGCATCCCCGTGTTTGGGAAGCTTCTGGACACGTAGCCAACTTCTCCGATCCCTTGGTAGACTGTAAGCAGTGTAAGATGCGCTACCGTGCCGACACTATGGATCAGGATGCCCTTGCTGCAAAGAAGTGTCCCAGCTGTGGCGGAGAACTTACTGAGCCACGGGCCTTCAACCTCATGTTTAAGACCCACATTGGGCCTGCTGAGGATACTGCTAGCATTGTATACCTGCGTCCAGAAACAGCCCAGGGTATTTATGTAAACTACAAGAACATTATCCAGTCCAACCGTATGAAGGTTCCCTTTGGAATCGCTCAGGTAGGAAAGGCTTTCCGTAACGAGATTGTTACCAAGAATTTTATCTTCCGTACTTGTGAATTTGAGCAGATGGAAATGCAGTTCTTTGTAAAGCCCGGTGAAGACGACAAGTGGTTCCAGTACTGGAGAGAGCAGCGCTGGAGCTTCTATAAGAAGTACGGTATCCGCATGGAAAAACTACGCTGGTATCATCACGAAAAGCTGGCCCACTACGCCAAGGATGCCTATGACATTGAATATGAATTCCCCATGGGCTTCCAGGAGCTAGAAGGTATTCACAATAGAACTGACTTTGACTTGACCCAGCATACTGAATATGCAGGAAAGGACTTGCAGTACATCGATCAGGACAATGGTGCAGAGCGATATATTCCTTACATTATCGAAACCTCTGCTGGTCTTACCCGCAATCTGTTGATGTTCCTGTGCGATGCCTACGAGGAGCAGAACGTAGCAAAAGAAGGTGAACCAGAGGATTACAGAACTGTTCTCCACTTCCACCCAAAAATTGCTCCTATTACCGTTGCAGTGCTTCCCTTGATGAAGAAGGAAGGTTTGGCTGAGCTGGCAAAGGAAATCCAGAACGAATTGAAGGAAGACTTTGTAACTGACTACGACCAGTCTGGAACCATCGGAAAGCGCTACCGCCGCCAAGATGAGGTAGGAACACCTTTCTGTATCACTGTTGACCACGATACAAAGGAAGATGGTACTGTAACCATCCGTTTCCGCGACTCTATGGAACAGGTTCGTGTACCTCGCAGTGAACTGGCTCAGCGTCTCCGTGATGAAATCAAAAACTATCAGCTTCCTGCTCGGGAGCCTCGGTCCTAATCTATGGAATACGTGGTTCTCGGACGAGCCAACCTATTGATAAGCCGTATTGCCTTTGGTGCCTACGGCTTACAATATGTTGAAAGCGATGAAGCTGCTGCAGAACTAGTTACTATGGCATATCAGGGTGGTATCAATTTCTTTGATACTGCCCGCCATAACCCCTTAAGTGAAAGTCGCTTAGGGATGGCTGTTCAGTCAATTCAACGCCAACATATTATTCTTGCCACCAAGTCCACCGCAACAGATGGTGCAACACTTCAGGCTGATATAGAGGCAAGTCTCGATGCCATGCATTGCGACTACATTGATTTATACCAAATTGAAAATGATACCTTTGTGCCCACAGAAAAAAGTCCTGACAGCTTGTACAAGGTATTAAAAAAGTATCAAGAAAAGGGGAAAATCAAACACATTGGATTTGTTACAGAATCTCCAGAATTAGCTCAAAGTGCAGTGGACTGTGACTTATACGAAACCATACAGCTTCCTTTGAACATTTTATCACCAGAATTGAATATTGAAATTGCAAAAAACTGTGAACAAAGAGATATAGGCTTTATTGCCATGCAACCTCTCTGCGGGGGTGTATTCCGAAATATTCCCCTAGCCTATGGCTTTTTACGACAATATGAAAATGTTATTCCGTTATGGGGAACACGGCTACCAGAGGAGCTTCAGCAGATTTTATACTTTGAAAGCCATCCCCCAGTGGTTGACGAAAAATTCCAAGAAGAAATCCAGCATACCCGTATGCTGTTCTCCTAAAATATCCATTACAGTGTTTTAGCTACCTTTACAATATCAGCCTGCTCTTGCTTGTTTAGCACTCGCACGATTCGCAAGTCTGAATCATTGGTTTTGATGGTAACAAGATTTCCATTCTCATCTCGCTCGCTAACAAGCTGCACAATGGGACACTTTGGATTTTCTGGGTTTACATCAGAGACACGGCCAATCTTTCCATTAGCCAAGAACACGTAAGAACCAACAGGAAAAAGAGAAAGGCTATACAACAGGGCCTTAATAACAAGTTCATCGTACTGCTTTGTTTGGTTTTTTAACAACTCTACCATGGCCTCAAAGGAACTTGCGGCCTCCTTATAGGTTCTGCGGGCAGTAATTGCTTCAAAGGAACAGACAACAGCAATAATCTTTGCGTACAAGGAGATTTTATCACGACTAATGTGACGAGGATAGCCAGTTCCATCCTCCTTTTCATGATGCTCCAAAACAGCAAGACAAATACCTAATGGAATATTCATCTCTTTGAGAATGGTATATGAAATAATAGGATGCGTATTCAGTAGGTTTTTCTCTACAGGAGAAAGGGGCCGATGAGACAGATATAACTGACTTGGAAGACGAATCATTCCAATTTCATGGAGGATACAAGCTGTTGCCAACTCAGTCATTTTGGGAACAGTCATGTGTAGCTGCAACCCCACTGTAATAGCCAAAACGGCAGAACGAAGGGAATGAGCTATCAAGAAATTTTTGGGCTCTTGGTCACAATTAGGATGTATCTGTAAAACATAACGGCGATTTGCCTTTACAAAAATACAGAGTTCTTTGGCTTTTTGGGACAAAAGCTCTAAATCAATGGTTTTATGAGTTGCATACCGAGTATAAACATTGAAGATAAAGTTCCAGAATTCATTGTAAACATTCTGAACAACAGTCAGCCTATTGGTTTCATCAAAAATATGAGAAAAATCATAACGAGTTTCAATGTCTGAATTTTCTGTTGAAGATTTTTCAGCTACAGCCACCAATTCCTTTATACCCATGTCTTCTATGGAAACATCTTCAGTAGGATTAGCTAAAACTGGTGCTACCTTTGTTCGAGTGAAGGCGACATTCTTTTGATTCTCTCTGAGAGCTTGGTCAGATACAGAAAAATTTCCGTTGGAATAGACATCGGTAAACTGCCAATCCTTTAAGGCTTGAATCATCCCCTTAGAAAGGGCACTTCCACGACTTAGGAGAAGAAAAGTATTATCTAGAAACAAGTCATCAGTAAAGCGGTTATTTTCTTTGAGTTCAAAAACTTTAAATGAATTCATGCCTTCTCCCTTGAAAAAAAAACTCCTTTCTATTGTATCGGAAAGAAGATATAAAATCTATATCGATAAGCATAAAAAATGGCTTGCGGTACAATACCACAAGCCAAATCAAGACAAAATACAGTAGACTAACGCTTACGGCGTCTGGATGTCGATACCGCCGTACAGCCCTCCCACCGTACATAAATAATATCGGAGAGGAAATTTTTAACTTTAGAAAAACTTGAAACTCCTTGAAAAAAATTATTAAAATGTATTTATGAATATTCAAGAAGAAAAAGCCATTGTACGAAAGCAGATGAAAGAAATTCTTGCTAAATTCCGCCAAACAGATTCTACACAGGAAGAATTGCAAGCCTGTAAGCTTCTAACAGATTCTCTTTACTATAAAAATTCGAGCTTTATTCTTACCTATGCTGCACTACCAGGAGAATTTTCCCTAGATGAGTTTATTCAACAAGCACTGAAATCTGAAAAAACAGTTTATTTACCCAAATCATTTCCTCAAGATTGCTCCATGGAATTTTATGCTCTCAAAAATCACCTCCCCTACAGCCAACAATTAATGTATGGGAGCTACGGCATTCGAGAGCCCCTTTCCAATCGAGAAAAATACGAAGATTCTGCTGAAACCTTAATTCTCATTCCAGGAATAGCCTTTACAAGAACAGGACAACGACTCGGACGGGGAAAGGGGTTTTATGACAGATTTTTAAGTAGACTTTCTACACAGAACTGTACCCTTATGGGAGTTTGTTATCAATGGCAAATTCTAGGACAGCTTCCCACAGAGGAAACAGATATACCGATAGATTGTATCTTAACACCAGAAGAACTTATAAATTGCACAAAATAACTTTCATCTAAAAAAAATTATTTTTTCCGTTAATTCACTTGACATTTTTTTTTGATTGCTATATTATCATTCATACGTTCAGCAATGAACAATGCTCCCTTAGCTCAGTTGGTAGAGCAACGGACTGTTAATCCGTTTGTCGCTGGTTCAAGCCCAGCAGGGGGCGCTTAGGCAACCTTAAAAGGTTGCCTTTTTTTTATCCTGATGACTTTCCTTCCTTAACAAAATCATTTTGTAAAACAATACTTCGATTGTAAAAAAAAACTGAGGGTGCTATACTCCAGCTGTTATGGAAAAGAAAGACTACAAGATTTCAGATTTGGTGGAACTTTTTTTCGTTTTCTTCAAAATTGGTGCCGTTACCTTTGGTGGCGGATATGCAATGCTTCCTATGTTGGAAAGAGAGTTAGCAGAAAAAAGGAATTGGACCACTAAAGAAACAATGCTTGATTATTATGCTATTGGCCAGTCTACTCCTGGCATCATAGCAGTAAACGTGGCCACCTTCATCGGATTTAACAAGGCAGGTCTCCTGGGAGCCATTGTTGCCACCGCAGGAATTGTTACCCCTTCTATTATCATTATAAGCTTGATTGCAGGCTGCATCAGTAATTTTTCCCAGATTCAGTGGGTACAAAAGGCTTTGGCAGGAATTAATGTGGCAGTGGCTGCACTTTTGACCAAGTCAGTGTGGGATTTTAGCAAGAAAGCAGTGAAAAATATTTGGGGACTTCTCATCCTTTTGGCAGCCTTTGCTTCCATGTACTTTTTTGGCGTAGAATCCATTGTGGTAATCCTTGTCAGTGCCGCCTTAGGCATTTGCTTTTCCTTTTTGTCTGCAAAGAAAAAGGCTCAGGAAAAAAAGGAGGCTGAATCATGACACTGCTGCAATTAATGCTTACATTTTTTTACGTG
>JAGCMR010000238.1 GCA_017646305.1 Spirochaetaceae bacterium | reverse complement strand
GTCAGAAGAAATGATCAAGGATATTGATACAACACCTGATGTACAGATGCAGGATGTTATTCGTGACGCTGATGAGCGTGCTCCACGTGCAAAGGGAAAGACATTCTTCCGCAAGAAGGTTTGTCGTTTCTGTGCTCAGAAA
Source organism: Spirochaetaceae bacterium (assembly GCA_017646305.1). The sequence continues at coordinate 8,739 of JAGCMR010000238.1, read as the reverse complement.
GCAAAGATTGACTACAAGGATGCAGATGGCTTGCGTCGCTTTACCACAGAGAGAGGAAAGATTCTTCCTCGTCGCATTACTGGTACTTGTGCAAAGCACCAGAGACGTTTGGCATTGGAAATTAAGCGAGCACGTGCAATCTGCTTGCTCCCTTTCGTAGCAAACTAATCATTTTATAGATTTTAGATATGGGCCCTAGTCCGACTCCCGGAAGCTAGGGTATCATTGGATTTTTTATACTAAATGTACAGGTATATTTAGTATACCAATAATGGAGCTTGTAAATGAAGGTAATTCTTAATCAGGATGTAAAGCACCTCGGTGAAGAGGGTGATGTAAAGGTTGTAGCCAACGGATATGCACGTAACTATCTGTTGCCCCGTAATTTGGCACTTCCTTATAACGAAATGACTGTAGCCTATTTTGAAGGCCGCAAGGCAGAAATTGAGGCTCGTAAGGAAGAAAAGCGAAAGAATGCTGCTAGCTTGAAGGATAAGTTGGAAGCATTTACTGTACGCTTGGTTATGCCTGCTGGTCCCAACGGCAAGTTGTATGGTGCTGTTACAAACCAGACTGTTGCAGACGAATTGCACAAGAATGAGTTTGACATTGAGCGCAAGCGCATTGAAATTCCTGGAAACGCTATTAAGAGTGTTGGTAAGTATCATGCAACAGTACGCTTGTATGAAGCTTCCACAGCTGAACTCAAGATTGAAGTAGTTTCTCAGGAAGATGCAGCTAAGGTTGCAGAAACTCCTGCAAAGGAAAAAGAAGCAGAGTCTGCTGCTGAATCAGCTGAGGCTTGATCATGTCCACCGCATCCCTGAAAGACAGCATTCCTCCTCATAATTTAGAGGCGGAACAGGCCACTTTAGGGGCTATTCTCTTGGATTGGGATGCGGTGGGTACTGTTATAATTCACCTTAGATCAGAAAGTTTTTATTCATTACAACACCAAACAATTTTTAAGGCAATTCTTTCATTATATAACAAAGGACAACGAGGTGACATTCTTACTTTAACAGAAGAATTACGTCAAACTGGAAAATTAGATGCTGCTGGAGGAATAGCCTACATAGCATCTTTACCAGATCATGTGCCTACAAGTTCTAATGTAGAATATTATGCTCAATTGGTAAAAGATGATTTTAACCGACGAGAATTGATTAAAATATCATCTTCAACCATTTCTGAAGCTCACGATGATACTAAACCTAGCCGTAGTACTTTGGAAGATACTCAGAACAAGCTTTTTGCCTTGGCAGAGTCAGACCAGAGTCAAAGATTATGGACAATGCTGGAACTCGTGCCAGATACTTTTTCCAATATAGAAAACCATTTACGTAACCAAGATGCCTATACAGGTATTCCTTCAGGATTTTCAGCTCTTGATACCATGACCAGTGGTTTTCAAGATTCAGAAATGGTGATTATTGGAGCCCGCCCCTCTATGGGTAAGACAGCATTAGCTTTGTCAATGATTCAGCATATTGCCATTCAAAAAAATATTCCTACGGGTTTCTTTTCACTTGAAATGTCTAATACACAGATTGGACAAAGACTTTTTAGCCAGGTTGCTCGCATTTCTGGTTCTAAAATCCGTTCAGGAATGTTAACTCAGGCAGATTTTCAACGTTTACAAGATGCAGCTTCACGTTGTTACGATGCTCCTTTATACATTGTAGATACCCCTAATATGAAGATGCTTGATTTGAGGGCAATGGCTCGAAAGATGAAGCAACAGTATCAGGTTAAAATTATCTTTATTGATTATATTGGTCTCATTACTAGCGAGAATTATAGCTCGAATACACCTCGTCATGAGCAAGTATCAGAGATTTCACGGTCTCTCAAAAGTCTTGCCCGTGAGTTAAAGATACCTATTGTAGCTCTTTGTCAGGTAAGTCGTGATAGTGAAGGAAAGGAGCCAACACTGGCAAATCTTCGGGATTCAGGTTCTATTGAACAGGATGCCGACGTGGTAATGTTTATTCACCGTGAAAGAAAGGCTGCCGAAAATGACGAAGGTATTGAAGCAAAAATTCTTTTAGCAAAGCAACGCAATGGCCCCATTGGTAATGTGGATCTAGTATTTCTTCCGCACTACGCCAAATTTGAAAATAGGGCGGAAGATATACAACCTTCTTCTTAATCAATAAACTTAGAATTCAAACCACTGTTTTTCTGTAGTCATATACCAATCGGCCAATACAGTGCCATTTCCTGCATTGTACCAAGAAATACTTCCATCTCTATTCAAAACTGCAATATGGTTTCCACTACGAGCCAGTTTCAATGGCAATGAGGCAGAACGATTCAACTGAACCTCTCGACGTTGCTTTGTATCATAGGATCGAATCTGGCTTTTTCCAATGTTAGTATAAATTGTTGAGCCATACATGGTTAAAAATGCATTTACATCTTCGCCAGCAACCTTCATAATGGCAGTGGATGTTTTTCGTTCTGGATAAAATGCAAATATTGTAGTCTGGGAATTACTTCCTTGAGATGTTGCTTGAATACCGTAAATTACATTAGAGTTATTTTCTTGATCAAGACTTAATGAAAAAGCCACACTGCCGTCTAGAGGCAGCATAACAGTTTCCTTTGTCACTGTGTTCACACTAATAAGAGGAGATCGTGGGGTACTAGAAGCTGATTTTGCCACATACAACTCATCTCCATGATACAAGACAACATCTTGAATACCAGTTCCTGTGTACAACTCAGAGTTAGAATGAGTATCCATATCATATAAATTAACTGTAGTACTACCTTCGATATAAACTAGCTTGTTTCCAAAAAGACGGAGATTTTCAACATAATTTTTTGGTGTAAACAGATTCTTTGTAGTTTTTGTCTGTAAATCAAGAAGAACTACAGCTTTCTTTGTTCCACGAGACCAAAGAAGAACATTATTTCCATAAGGAATAATGTTTGTGAATCCACTAATTTGTGCTACTGTATCAATCTGACCTGTATTATAGGAGGAAAGGAAAATAGTATCCTTTGTTAAAAAATAAAAATCATTATTGATGGAGGCAATATCATAAATTTTATCATACATGTTTTCTGTTACAACAACAGTTTTGCCAGCATTTTCAGTTTGTCCTAGAGCTACAGAAAAAATATTTCCTGCTTTTGAACCAAGAACAATTTTTCCTTTGCTATAAAAGCCTGAAGTAATAGTATTTGCTGTGTTTATCCCAGACAAATTATATAAACTTGAAGGATTTGCAATGGTAGAACTTTCTTCTGTTACCTTTGTTTCTATGGCTTTTAGGGTATAGTTTCTTCCGTCAGTTTCTACATAGTAAAGGATTGCCCCACCATCGCTTAATAATATGGGAGAACGGGCTGAAACTCGAGCTGAAGTTTTTCCTGATAAGGCGTCAATAATGTAAATCTGGTTATTTTTAACGCCAGCAAAAAATAGATTATTATTTAACAAGGTTCCCTGTTCAAGTTGAGCTTCTGTGGTAAAACGTTCTTTCCTACTTCCATTTGTCATGTTATAGTAGGTTAGAGATCCAGTAGGGGAGTAAAGAACTGCACTTTTTTCCGAAGCACTACCATAGAACATGCTCACAATTCCTGTTGCTTCCTTTATCTTGGAAACAGTTCGACCAGTGCTTGGATTTAGAAACTCCATACCATTTACGGTTGCTGTTCCCACTGCTAAAAGTGTTCCTTTTCCAGTAAAATTTAAGGAGATAATGTTATTTGTGTATGTTTTTACAAATTTCCTGCTAAGACTTGGCCAATTCCAAACAGAAACACGATGAATAGAAAATCCATCTGTTTCATATACAGCAATATCATTTCCGTTGGGATGAACAGCAATCATCGGGATATCTAGTTCAGTTATCTGGTAATGTTCTCCCATACCGTCTTCTGTCCAACGAATTAAAAATCCATCCTTTCCTGCTGAAAATACGGATCCATCCTTTGTTACTGCAACCTTATTGACTGTATCCTGATGAGCCTGGGTCGATAGATGGGCCTGTGACCATACAGTTAAGGTCATAAGAAGAGAAATCAAAATAAAAGAGAATTTTTTTGAAGAAGATACTGTCATTTACTACCGCCTAAAAAGTTAGAAAATAAATATCGTGCATCACTAAAAAGGGCAATACCGAATAAAACAATTATGAAGGCAATTCCAATAAATTGTGTGTAATACATTACCTTTGGATGAACGGGACGACGAATCACAGTTTCTATCAAGGCAAACAGTATTAAGCCACCATCAAGAATAGGAATTGGTAATAAATTCATGATAAATAAGGAAATACTAATCAATGCAAGAAAATTTAAGGTACTAGAAAGTCCAGCTCTAAAACCAGCTGCAAAACCACTTTGAACGGTATCTCCCAACATAACCGTTATACGTACGGGCCCTGATACTGCCTGGGTTACATCAATTCCTTTAAACAAAAGGCCGATGCTTTTGAAGGTTAATGAAACCAATTCTCCAGTTTCCTTCACCCCTTGCCATAAAGCAGGAAAAAATGAATAACGAGGAGCTTCTCTAGCAGGTACACTAAACATTAATCCAATGTCTCCATTTGTAGGAACTGTAAGGGTAAGGTCTACAGGTTCAGTTATACCATCCCGTTTTACTTGCATTTCTATGGTAGAGGCTTTCTGAGGTAGAAGCTGTTGTATATCAACAGTATTATTCACAGCCTGTTCATTGATAGAAATAATTAAATCACCTGCCTGTAGGCCAGCTCTATAAGCCGCACCACCAATAGTCACGGAATGAACCAAGGGACTGACCCAATTCATAACTCCAATTTTTCCCTGTCCTGTGGAAGTATCCATTACAGGAGTCAGAATCATTTTTTGTTGATTTCCATCTCTTTCGATAATTACTTCCAACTCCTCTCTAGCACGAACAGCTACTGTCTGAGAGATTTGTGAAAAATCAGTTATTTCTTTACCATCAATAGAAATAATTTTATCTCCAGTCAGGATCCCTGCAGCCTTCGCTGCAGAATTCATGTCTGGATATACATCATCTGCCAAAATAACCTTATTATCTGCAGCATAAAAGGTATAACCAGTCATGGCAATAATTGACAAACTAATTGCTGCAAAGATGAGATTCATTGCGGGACCAGAAAAGGCAATAACGGCTCGCTTTAATGGGTGGACACCGTAAAATCCCCCTTCCTCCTTAGGAATTGCAGGTAAATTTTGTTCTAGGGCATCTCGAAAGGCCTGTTCTCCTTTCATACCACAATATCCACCAAAGGGTAAAAGTGACAGGCGATAATCTGTTTCTCCTATTGTCTTATGAACAAGGACTGGCCCCATTCCAATAGAAAAACTTTCTACCTTAACTCCACAAAGTCGTGCAGCGATAAAATGCCCCAATTCATGAACAAATACAATCAGTCCGAGACAGAGTATTCCCCAAACTATTGTCACTAAAGAGCCTCCCTAGAACCAGTTGAACAAGTTTTTTGTGCATTATTTACTAAAACACATGCTGCCACAGCCTCCATAGCTTGTTGGCGAGCCTGCTTATCAAACAAAAATACCTCTTCTATGGTAACAGGTTCCTGGTTCCAATCTCCTTCCAAAACCTTTTCCGTCACAGAGGAAATCTGAGTAAAAGTAATTTTTTCTTGCAGAAAGGCTTCCACGGCTATCTCATTTGCTGCATTATAGGCAATAGGTCCTGCTCCCATAGAAAGAGATTTATAGGCTAGGGGAAGCATGGGAAAATCATCCATACGAGGAGGATAAAAACTTAAGGTTCCACCAGAAACAATATCCCATTCTTCTAGGCTGCTTGGAACAAATTCAGGCCATGTAAGAGCTGTCAAAATAGGGTGACGCATATCTGGAGGGGAAATTTGAGCATAAAGAACACCATCCTTTGTTCTAATCAAAGAATGGACTAAGCTTTGTGGATGAACAGTCACTTTAACCTTATCTGGAGAAACATTAAAAAGTCTGCAGGCTTCAATTACTTCTAATCCCTTATTAGCAAGACTTGCAGAATCGATAGTAATCTTTGTTCCCATATCCCAAGTTGGATGTTTCAGGGCATCAGAGGGTTTCATAAAGGGCAAATCCTCCCGTTTTTTTTCACGGAATGGGCCTCCTGATGCAGTCAAAACGATTTCACCAATAGCTTCTGCTCCAAATTTTTGCACCAACGTAAAAACTGCAGAATGCTCAGAATCAACAGGTAAAACTTTGCAATGATTTTGTTGTGCAAGTTGGGCTACCAATGGACCTGCCATAACAATTGTTTCTTTATTTGCCAGGGCTAAATCCATTCCTGAACGAAGTACATATACAGAAGGCATTAAGCCAGGCGAACCGGCTATACCATTTACTGCAACATCTGCTCCACAGGAAGTAATAAGCTTTTCCAAGGCTTCTGGAGGTTCTTTTCCCGTTAAACAAAATGGAACCCCACCAAATTCTTGGGACAATTTCTCTAATTTTTCTTTGGAATTATGAGCTGTAAGTCCTACAATTTTGAATTTTGAAGGAAATTCTCGAGCAATATTGAGGGCACTTGTGCCGATGGATCCAGTACACCCTAGAATAAGTAATTTTTTCATAGTTTTGTAAACAATAGACCTGCAATAAAATAGTAGAGTGGGGCAGCCATAAGAATTGAATCGATTGAATCTAAGGCACCACCTCTACCAGGGATAATGTTTCCAGAGTCCTTTTCTCCTGCAGAACGCTTAAACACTGATTCTGCCAAGTCTCCAAGAATAGCTGCAATAGATACAAATAGTCCTAAAACAATCATTCTCCACAATGAACCAGAAAAAACAGCTGGCCATATAAAAGCACAAAGAACCCCACTGGCAATAGAAGCGAGAATTCCACCAATAAATCCTACAATACTCTTATTAGGACTTGCTTTAACAAAGCCTCGTGTTCCCTTACCAAAAAGCACTCCAAAGAACCAAGCGGCAGAATCACACATAAACACTAAAATTAAAAAAGTAATAATAAATTCTCTTGAATGAGGAAAAATTGTCATTCTAGAAAGAAAGGAGAAAAGATAACCGCCGTATAAAAGAACAAAAAGTGAACCTAATATTTTTTTATTAGAATCTGCAAAGGGCATATCTTGATTTTGTGGACAAGGAAAAAAAATCTCCATAATCAACAGAATCATAAAAGAAGCTAAAAAAACAAGAGTAGATATAACTAAATCTAAATTAAATAAAATACACACATAGGCTGAAATAGGAATTAAAGTAGCTAAGCCTACTACAATTCCCTTCTTTTGCATGGGTATATTTTTGTTTAAAAGATTATAAATTTCTGATGAAGCAATACATGAAAATAATACTATGGCACAGTGAAGTAATAAATGATTGTAAGGTGTAAAATAAACTATAAGAACTACAAGAGGAAGTCCAATAAAAAATGTTAATAACCTTCTTAAAATTTTATTCACTGTCTCTCCTTACCTCTTGATAGCACCAAATCTTCTATCACGATTATTAAAGTCTTTCAAAATAGACAAAAACTCTTCATTGTTAAAATCTGGCCATAGTGTATCAGTAAAAAATAATTCAGAATAAGCTGAATGCCACAGTAAAAAATTACTAAGGCGTTTTTCGCCACCAGTACGAATAATTATATCTGCATCTGGAAGCTCTGGAACATCAAAAACCGCCGAAATATCCTGTTCAGATATCTCTTCATTAGCAAGCTTTAAGGATAATTTCTTCATGGCACGGATTAACTCATCTCTACCACCATAGTTTACCGCAAGAACAACAGTCATCCTATTAAAATCAGCAGTTTCAGACTCTGCAGCCATCATCTCTTTTTGAACAGCTTGTGGTAATCTGCTTGTGTCACCTATATGACGAATACGAATTCCATGTTCTTTATAGAATTTATATTCTGCACGAAGATGGCGGGTGATGAGGCCCATGAGAAAACCTACTTCCTCCTCAGTTCTCTTCCAGTTTTCCGTAGAAAAAGTATACAAGGTCACATATTTAACTCCAGCTTCAACAGCACAAGATATAATTCTTTTAGCTGTTTCTAAGCCTTCTTTGTGACCTGCAGTCCTGGGAAGATTACGTTTTTGGGCCCAACGACCATTTCCGTCCATAATAATTCCAACATGAACAGGAACAGTCTTATCATCCGTCATAATAGTAGCCATTAGCCTTCCATTATTTCCTTTTCTTTTTCTTCAAGAATCTTATTGATATCTTGAATATATTTATCTGTAGATTTCTGAAGATCAGCTTCTCCTGTCTTCAAGTCATCTTCAGTGATGGTACCATCTTTCTGCTGCTTTTTCAGCTCATCATTACCATCACGACGAATATTTCTAATGGCAACACGGCTATTTTCAGCAATTGACTTTGCCTGCTTTACCAGTTCCTTTCTTCTCTCAGCAGTGAGTGGTGGGATAGAAATACGAATAACCTTTCCGTCATTGGAAGGATTCAATCCCAATTCAGACTTCAAAATTGCCTTTTCAATCTCACTAATCAAGGATTTGTCAAAAGGTTGAATAACAATTGAACGAGCCTCTGGAACAGAAATAGTTGAAACTTGATTCAAGGGAGTAGGAGTACCGTAATAATCAACTCTTACCCTATCAAAAATTGAGGCCGAGGCACGACCAGTGCGCAAGGCCTTGAATTCATCTTTCAGTGCTGCAATGGTTTTGTCCATGCGACCCATTGTTGCTTCACTTACTGACATAGAATGCTCCTCATAAAAAGC
>JAGCMR010000237.1 GCA_017646305.1 Spirochaetaceae bacterium | reverse complement strand
TTCTGTTCATTTGTATTGTTATTTGAGCTCAAATCGCCACAACCCAACAATGCTGTTACAACAACACATCCCAAGGCAATGCCAAGGGAAGCTTTTTTCCAGTGTTTCATCATGTATTTCTCCTTAAAGTAGCGTCTGGACAAGTGTCCAAATATGATGTTCACGATCATATCAAAAAAAACAAAAAATTGGTAGTGAGTTTGAAGAAAATATCAGATATTTTTATACACTGTCTATACTTTGGTGATTTGTTTGCAGATTATTAAGAGAGCCACCTTGGGAGTTTTTGCCCAAAGGTGACCCTTTGTATGTTTTCAGTCTAGCTAGTAGTTCTTTTTTTACCAGCTAGGCAGTTTTATTTCTTACCAGCCTGTACCAGAGTAACGGCTGCGGTGGCAACGATGTCGTCAGCAGAACAGCCTCTAGACAGGTCACTGATGGGCTTGGCAAAACCCTGAAGGAAGGGACCATAAGCATCAGCTCCAGCAAGACGCTGTACTAGCTTGTATCCAATGTTTCCTGCACCCAAGTCAGGGAAGATGAGGGTGTTTACCTTACCAGTGATGGGGCTACCGGGAGCCTTCTTTTCTGTTACATCAGGAATCAGTGCAGCATCAGCCTGCAATTCTCCGTCCAGCAACAATTCGGGAGCCTTTTCCTTGGCAAGCTTTACAGCTTCCTGTACACGGAGCACGTTTGCGTCCTTACCACCAGAACCCTTTGTGGAGAAGGACATCATGGCTACAACTGGCTCTGCACCAATCATCTGGCGGCAAGAATCAGCGGCGGAAACAGCAATGTCAGCCAGCTGGGTAGCAGAAGGAAGGGGGATAACAGCACAGTCAGAGAAAATCATCAAGCCGTTAGCACCCCACTTGGGATTGTGTGTGTCCATAACAAAGCAGGATGAAGCAGTTGTCATGCCAGGAGCTGTTCCGATGATGGTAAGTCCAGCACGCAAAACATCGGCAGTGGAAGAAAGGGCACCAGCAATCATGGCATCAGCCTTGCCCAAGCGAACCATCATGGCACCGAATCGCAGGAAGTGCTTCATGTCAGTGGTAGCCTGCTCTGGAGTCATACCCTTGTTCTTTCGCAACTCATAGTACTCCTTGGCAAATTCATCATTCCAAGGAGAATTTTCTGGATCAATCAGGGTAATTCCATCCAAGCTTACGCCCTTTCCATCAGCAGTCTTCTTAATGTCTGCTTCTTTACCTAAAAGGATTACTTCCTTTGCAAGTTTTTCAGCTACGATAGCGGCAGCAGCAATAACAGTGCGTTCTTCAGCACCTTCAGGAAGAACAAGGCTGTTCTGATATTCACAAGCCTTTTTCTTCATTTTCTCAACAAAATTCATCTTCCAAACCTCACATTGAATAAAAGTTAGTATTCTCTATAGAATAGACCCATCTGATGATTTAGGCAAGGGGATTTTCTCCACTTTCACGACTTGACGGAAACTCCTATTCCTATTAGAGTTGAGGGTATGTTTGAAACAAAAGATATTTCAATCTTGGATTTAGAGGAAGAGGATTTTGACACTGTCCTTGCCTCTGACATTTCCTTTTCTGGACAGATTAAATTTGCTGAACCATTTATGATTAAAGGAAAGGTAACTGGTCGCATTGATGCCACTAGTGACTTGGTTATAGATACAGGAGCAGTGGTAGACGCTGATATTGTGGCAGATAGGGTATTGATACGTGGGACAGTGAAGGGAAACATCGAAGCAAAGAGTATTGTTTTTGTGGCTACCTCTGGTTCTGTAACAGGAGATATTTTTTCTGCAGAAATTGCCTTGGAGCCAGGTTGTAGCTTTACTGGAAAGTGTACCATGGTGCGATAAGAGGTTAGTCTGATGATGAAATCAATGGTTAAAATCAATAAAATTGCTTTTTTTGCAATAGTAGCTTTGTTGGCTGGAAGTTTTGTTTTTGCCCAGCAGAATACTACACAGCAAAAGGTGGATGCTCTTCAGCTTTATTATAATGGTCAATATGCCCAAGCTATTGCTGCCTGTCAGCAGGAATTGGTGGCAAATCCCAATAATCTTGATTCCTACGTTGTTATGTGTTGGGCCTTGGTAAAAAATCGTCAATATGCAGAGGCTGAACAATGGGCTAATGCCGGTTTGCGGGTAAATGCCTACGACCATCGTCTTATTGAGATTTTGGGTGAGGCTAAGTTTTATTTGGGAAAAAATCGTGAGGCTCTGGATCTTTTTGAGCAATATATTTCCTATGTTCCCAATATGGGGGGACGGGTAGGAAATGCCTATTATTTTATGGGTGAGATTTACATCCGTCAGGGAAAATACCAGCATGCAGATATTTCTCTTACCATGGCAGTTCGATTGGAGCCCTTGTTGGACTACTGGTGGATGCGTCTGGGGTATGCTCGGGAAATGGCTGGAAGTTATCGTACAGCTGTAGCAGCCTACGAAAAATCCCTTTCTTTGAATGCAGGTCAAACAGATGCTGCTCGTGGGCGGGAAAGAGCCCAAGCTCATCTGTAAAATACTTTACTAAAAAGGCTTTTCTTGTGCCAGAATATATCGTTCATTTTGAAACCCTCGGTTGCAGGCTGAATCAGATTGAATCTGAATCAGCCGCACGTTTTTTTGCAGATGCAGGCTTTGTGGTGGACATGGAATCCATGACGGCGGCTGCACCAGTTCCTGATAATGTAGTTCTTTCCATCATAAATACTTGTACTGTAACAGGAAAGGCGGAGCAAAAGGCTCGCCGTCTTATTCGGCTCTTGCTGCGGAAAATGCCTCGTTCCTGCGTTCTCGTAACAGGCTGCTATGCAGAGCTAGAAGTAGAAGCAATTCAAGCTATTGACCAGCGGGTTTGTGTATTGCCTGGTTCACGGAAGGACTTGTTGGCAGACATTCCTGTGGAATTGAAAGCCCACCTTGATGACGTTTGCGAAGAACACCAGATTGAAATTACTGATTTTTTGAAAAATTTAGTAAGTCGTCTTTGTAAAGAAAAGCCAAAGCCCACCAATATAAAAAATCGTCACTCAGAGGAAGAAGGCCATGATAAAGGCAAAGATCACCATCATGTCCATGAGAGCCAAGAAAAAAAATCCCTGCTTACTTCTGTTAAGCCTTTGAAAAATAATGATTTATCTGGGTTTACCCCTGTAGCCGACTTACAAAACACATCCATCAGTCCTGTGTTTCGGTTGGCTACAGATACCTTTTTTGCCCATTCCCGATCCTCCATCAAGATTCAAGATGGTTGTAATTGTGAGTGTACCTATTGTCGCATTCACCTTGCAAGAGGAAGGGCTGTATCCCTGGATGTGGCTGAGGCTGTGGCTCGTGTTCAGCAGCTAGAAGAAGCAGGCCAACAGGAAGTGGTGCTGACGGGAGTGAACCTGTCTCAGTATCGTGGTTTATACCAGGGGCAAAGGGGTGAGGAATATCTGAATCTTGCGGGGCTTTTGAAAAGGATTCTTGAAAATACTCGTAGCATTCGTATTCGTATTTCAAGTCTTTATCCAGAAAGTGTAGATGAAGAGCTTTGTGCCGTCATTAGTCACCAGAGAATCCAGCCCTATTTTCATCTTTCCGTTCAGTCTGGAAGTGATACTATTTTACGGGCTATGCGTCGTCCCTATCGTTCTGCTCAAGTATACCGTGCAGTGGAATTGCTCCGTCAAGCCAAGAACAATCCCTTTATTGCCTGTGATATTATTGCGGGCTTTCCTGGGGAAACTGATGAAGATTTTGCCCTGACCCAGGCCATGTGTGAAAAATGTAATTTTGCTTGGGTTCATGCCTTTCCCTTTTCTCCTCGGCCTGGAACTCCTGCAGCCACAATGAAGGGACAGGTAGCTCAATCTGTGGCAGGACAGCGAGTAAAATGGCTTACTTCATTTGCAATCCAATCAAAATGCTCCTATATTTCAATGTGGAAGGGACAGGTTGTTTCTGCCATTACGGAGCACAATCGTCAAGATAGAAAAAATCCACTCCATTCACAGCATAATAAAACAGTGCATGGAGAAAATGGAGTGGAAATGCAGCCTGATAATGGTACTCAGCAATTGACCCATGCCGTTACAGAAAACTTTATACACCTGGAGTTGCCAGGGGCCTTTCCCCAGGGAATCTCCATTCAGGTAAGAATCGGAGAGCCCTTGCTAGATCGGATTCAAGCTGGCGATGAATGTGAGGCCTCCGGGGAGGCTGTACAAAATGAACTACAGGACAAGAATTGGGAGGCTTCTTTGTAAACTTTTTCAAGCTACAGCTTGTTCTTGTCTTCTTGTTTTTTCCTGTGTTTTTGTTCTGAGTTTTTGCATTTCTTGTTCAAATAGAAGTCTCTTTACTGGTTTAGATTACCCTGACACAGAAAAAATTTCTTGGTATTCTGGTGAACGACTTTTATCTTCCCTAGAAGTAAATATTGAATCTCCAGCCTTTTATCGAGTTCTGACGGAAACACAGCGAGAGCGAATTCTTGCTACGCTGGATACAATGATAGCAGAGGAAAAGAAACTCTTGGCAGAAGATGCCTATTCCTTTACATTATCTCGTTCTGCTAAGGCTGCTGTTACAATTCTCATTTACACCAGTCCCTTGGTATATGACATTATCTACAATTTTGCAAATCCAGCTCTTTCAGCCTTAAGTCTTTCTGGTATTACCATGGAAGAACTGTATGTGGTGTATACAGATTCTATCAAAAGGTTTTTGTTACGTGGAGTGGAAAAGGCCCTGACAGAAATGGCTTTTGCTTTTTATAACCTGTATCGCATCAGCAATTATTACAATGATGCGGTAAAAAATGCTCCCTTTGGAGTTTATTCTGGAGGCGATCTACAAAATTATCTTTTATCTGGAATCCTAGGGGGCTTGATACGTAGCACTCAAAGTCTTGTTTTGAATTCTCAGCAGGATTATCAAGACATTGCAAAAAAAATAAGTGATGCCTACTACAAGTTGATAAATGCTCGTATTGAGGATTACCAGTTGGTGGAAAGTTTATTTAAACAGCTTGCTCAAGAACTGCAAATTCCTTCTACTCAAATTATTTCAGTGTATAAGCTGGAGCTTAAATTTGTAGCAGGTATTTTTGAAGCCATGGCCAGTAATGCAGGCTACTCTCTTGTGGCACAAGATACTGCTCGTACTATTCGAAGCTGGGGAGACTAGGATGAAAATCAGTATTTTTCTGCCGATTTTTTTGCTTTTCAGCGTATTTTTGTATTCAGAAAGTCCTGTAATTAAGTTCGCAGAACCTTCTAGTTGGCGATATACGGGAATGGGTGGAGCAATAACAGCCGTTCCAGAGGGACTTGATATTTTGATTCACAATCCAGCGGGACTAACCCATAAACTCTTTTATCCACGGAAAGGTTTTATTTTGAATTTTTCTACCCAGCTTTATTTCAAGCCTCAATTTTTATTTCCCATATTGAAGGATATTTCCAATGTGGAAAATAAGCTCGGTCAGATTCTGCTCAATGCTAAGGAGCTGATTACCTCCAGTGGTTTTGGGGCTACCCCAAACATTGCTTTTGGCTATATTGGCAGTAATTGGGGAGCAGGACTTTTTACCACGGCCTCTGCCTTTGTCCAAGGAAGTCCCTTTCCCTTAGGCGTTGAGGGCTTTGCCATGGTAAATCTTACCCTGCCTGTAGCTTATAGTCTCAGGGTTGTGGAAGGACGAAAGGTGGATATTTCCCTGGGAGCCACCTTCCACCCTAGTATAGCACTCTATAAAATGCTTGATGGAAGCAACGTAGATGCCATTGTAGCTGGCCGTAGCAGCGTAAATGATATTCTAGATGGCATTTTATCTACCCCCTACGTGAGTTTTCCCATTGATTTAGGAGTCATGCTGGTGGGATATGATCTGATTTATGCTGGAACTCAATTACGACTTGGGGCGACTCTAAAAAACCTGTTTGGAGACTATTTTGTGCCAGGTCAGTCCTTGGAACCCTTGGCAAGAGAATTATCCTTTACTCTTGGAGCAGGAGCCCTTTTTCCCTTCTTCATTGGAAGGCTTCCTGTGGATATTGTCGTTTCTGGGGAGTCAAAGGCTATGAATCAGCTTCTTTCTGGCTCACAAACCTTTTTGAAATCCTTAGCCTTTGGCATGGAGGTGGCAGTGGCCAAGGTATTACGAATATGGTGCGGACTTTCCAGTGGCTATCCCACAGTGGGAGGGCAAATTACCCTAGGATTCTTTTCTTTGGGAGCCTCCTGGCAAACGATGGAAAGTGGGCATTACGTAGGAGATAATCCCTTGTCCATCTTTCAAGTAGGATGTACCTTTACATTCTAGGTGAAGTAAAATTTTTACAAATGAGAAATTTTAGTAAAATCAGGGATTTTTTGTGGAAAAAAAATCTAGAATTAATTACCTTAGTTATTGTAAGTAAACTTGACAAGGAGTGACTATGGCTTTTTTGGAAAAGATGAAGGAGTATCTTGATAAGGGTGTGGAGGTTTCAAAGGAAGCTCTCTCTAAGGCTGGTGATGTGGTACAGGATTTTAGCGACAAAAGCGTTACCAAGATAGAATCTCATCAGCTAGTTTCTCGTCAAAACAAGGAATATCGAGCCTTAGGACAGGCGGTACAAAAATTCTTTGAAGAAAATCCTACTGCCACTCTTTCTGCTGACAATAGTGCTATTAGTGGAATTATGGATGAAATTAAACGTCTTGAAAAAGAAATTGCCCAGCGAGAAGAGAGCCTAAAATCATGGGAGCATAGCGACACTGCATCATCTGAAGAGACTGCCAGCACTGCTGAGTCTTGTGAGGGAGTTTCCCCTGATACTGCTACTGAGGCAACAGATGCAGAATTTACTAAGTCATAATTGCTTAGGAGGAGTCGTATTTTTTTGATGGGGAGTTTTTACCCAGTGAGGTAATTCCATGGTCCAGCATAAGGAGCTCGGCAGGGAGTTAGTCCTCCAACAATACTCTATGTGATGAAGACGAAAAACTCGCAGATCCAAGGGCTTGATTTCATTTGAAATGGATTCAAGCTCTTGTTGTATGGAAGCTTCTTCTGGGTGGAGGTTTACATATCCAAAAATAAAACCAGCTGGAATTGACCTATTCTGCAGGTCTTTTTCAGATAAAAAGGGCAGAAGCTGGTGAAGCAACTGGGGTGGAAAAGGCAAAAGCCTTGTTCCAGTTACCTCTACAGGGCGGAACAAAAAGCCCTCTTGTATCTGTGGAGGAAGAACCCTACAGCTTTTCATTTGTTTTTTAAGCTCCTTTGCAGGAACAACACTGTCTACAAGACAATGACAGGGATGGATGGGATAGATCTTGCTTTTTTTTCCTGCTAGAGAAAGGGCTTTTAAAATTTCTCTATGCTGCCTTAGCATCTGGCTCAGAGGGGTGTTATGGGGCTGTAGGATTATTCCAGAAAAATTCCCTTTCGTCATGATGAAACTATAGCGTTTTTATAGAAAAAAGGGTAGTATTATACTCTATGTTAGAGAAAATCAAAATTTATTCATCATATTTGTTTTGTGTGATTATGTTTATATCCTGCTTAAGCTGTTCCAGTGAGAGCCAGGTTTCTTTCCAGTCAAATCTTCATCTACAAACTGAAGCCTTTGGAGCAACTGAAGCTTCCCTAGATTTTCCAATGGAAGCTCTAAATAGCAACGGAAAGAAGGGAAGCATCCTCAAGCCAGAAAAATCATCCTACATATATCTTGCTGTAAATCAAGAGCAGCTTCCTCAGTTGGCTCGTGCAAAGGAGCAATGGGGTGGTGTTTCTTGTCAGATTACCCTTACAAAGCCACTGGAAGAAAAGAACAAGGGCGGTGTAAACCATGATGCCCAGGGAAATCTTGCCTTTGGTTTTTTATATGAAAATGATTTTATCTCCTCTGGTAAATTGAATAAGTCCTTGGCAGATCGCCCCCTAGCTCGTTGTCTTACTCCATTAGAGCTAAATCAAATTCCTGCTGGAGAAAATATCAGCTTGTCTATGGTGATTCCTGCCGATGCTGTTCAGGATTTTAGAGGAATTCTTTTGTATTCCACGGTGCCTGTATCTATTGTTTCTGTGGGATTGCAGCCCATGGAAATTGGATTTTCTGGTACAAGCTCCTATTTCTTTCCTTCCCAAGGTGGTTTGTGGGACAGAAGTCAGGCTTCTACCGATTTTGATTTTACCGTGGCAAAAAAGGATTTTGCTGATGTAAAAGCTCATGATGATTTTCCCCTCATGACCTTGTCTCTTGCCCCTAGTCCAGCTATGCCAGAAAAAAAATCTCAGCAGCCACAGCTCCTCTTTGAAATTGGTGGTGAAAGTATTCGTCTGCGTCGTGCTCCCAACCAACAGAAGGCTTCTTTTTATGGTAATGGATTAGAAAATCCCTTTGGAGCCTTTTCTGTGCTACAGGGAGAAGATATGGTGGAAGCTGTTTCCATGACCTTACAAAAACTCCCTGCAGGTAACAATGGTGCAGTGGTGGAGCCCCTTACAACAGACCCAGGAATGATTCCTTTATGGAGTCAAGCTTCCTGGCGCCATCAGGACTATGAGCTTTTTGAATGGGAGCAGTTTCCTGGCATCCTTTTCTTTGACACCGCTGACTACAAGGTTCAGGATGATTTTTTTAAACGATTAGCCTTTTATACAGAAAAAACTGGTTACATCGGTACACTGGTACATGACAAGGATTTAGTTGGAAAGCATGGCTTTAATGCCCACGACTACCGCAGCGAAACCTTGGCAGCCTTCTTTTCCTTGGCAGAATCAACTAATTTCCCTTTAAACGAAAAGGAAATCCTACTAAAGGATATTCTTCTTCATAATGGAATTATAAAAAAGGCTTCTAGTGGTGGCTACGAAAGTGGGTATGGTGCTGTTATTTCCCTGTCCCAGGAATCAGCCTTGTATTTGCGTTATACCTTTGTAGCCCATGAAGGCTTTCATGGAATTTTCTTTGTTAACGAGGATTTCCGTTCCATGGTAGCTTCTGTATATCAGAATGCAGATCAAAAATCCATACAGTTCCTTCACCGATATTTTAAGCTTCAGGCCTCTCTTAATTATAATCTTAATGATACCTATCTTATGCACAACGAATTTATGGCCTATGTTATGCAGCAATCTGTGGCTCAAACAGGTCCGTATTTTGCAGACAACCTTGCTCAACGTGGATCCATGCTACGAGGAGAGCCTGAGCTTTGTGCCTATATTCAAGACACCAAGGGATCAGGCTTTACCAAGGCCTCACAAGTGTTAAGCGATTATGTGTTTAAGCGATGGGGAATGGAATCTGGTCGTATTTCCTTAGTGAGTCGCTAGTCAAAATATTCCATGGGGTTTTGCAGAAAGGCTGGATTAAAGTTCTTTTCTGCAGCCAAGGTGGATGGAGGCCCATGGCCTGGCATTAAGATAATATCATCTTGCTGGGACAAAATTTTTGTGGAAATATTGGAAACTAGGGTTCTGCGGGCATAGGTACTGGATGTATTTGAAATCATTCCTGCAAAGATTGTGTCTCCAGTAAAAACTATATGACCAATTTTATATGCCATGGAGTCAGCAGAGTGACCAGGTAAAGCCAAATGCTTTATTTGCAAGCCTGCTGCATAGATAATGCCGTCGCCATTAAGGAGCGTTTCTTCAGAACCTGCAATATCAAAGTCTGCCGCATAGACCTTGGGCTTGTAAATCTTTTTGAGAGTTTCTAATCCTCGTATATGACTTTTGTGTCTGTGAGTTATTAACACTGATGTTAAATTAAAGGGACCACTTTCCACCTGCTCCAGTATCTCTTTTGTAATTTTACCTGGATCAATAATCAGGGCTTCCATAGTCTTTTCGTTAGTCACTACATAGCAATTTGAAAATCCATCAATATTAAAATGAAAATAAACCTTCATAAGATGATTCCCTCCTTGTACTCGAATTCAGCTTCCCGTGTGTTCGACTGTTTGAAGGAAATATTCTGCTGATTAGATTCATAAAAAATAGTTTTTTTGATGTTGCAATTTTGGATTGAGGTATCTATAAGGTTTGCCTTAATGAATCGGGAATTGTATAAATCTGAATCATCAAAGGAAGACTGATAGGATGTAATGCCACAAAAATTATTGTGAACTAGATCTGAACCAGTAAAAAGTACATGAGAAAAGGTAGAACCAGCAAAGGAAGAAAATTGTAGGTTCGATTTTAATAGATTGCAATCTACAAAAAGAGAAAAATCAAAGATAGACATTCGTGCACGGAAATATTCTGAATGCAGATTGCTAAAGGTACAATTCTGGAAATTACAGCCGTAAAAACGCTTGTCAGTTAAATCTATATCGGTAAAGGTGAGTCCCGACGCATTTAATCCAACAATTTTTTGATGTTTACGAATATAATCGTAAACAACATTTTTTACTTCCTCTGGATTTTCCACGTGCTTGATACAAAAATAGCTTCTATCGGTAAGGAAACCCTCGCTGTTGATGTAAGACAAACCTGCACGGTGACATCCTGGATGACTACAAGTGTTAGTGATAAACATACGTATAGTTTAGGGCATTGCAAATGATTAGTCAAATGGGGTATGATGAATTCATGTGTTGGAAATGTAAAGAACCTATAGCAGCAGGTTTGGAAATCTTTAGATCCACCGATTGTCCCCATTGTGGAGCAGCCTTACATAGCTGTGTTAATTGTCGATTTTACCAGCCTGGTTCCCATTACGATTGTCATGAAACAATAGATGAAGAAGTCCAAGATAAGGAAGCTGCAAATTTTTGCGAGTATTTTTCTGTAAATCTTAGTCCAACTGCTTCTAACAGTTGTGCTGATAAGAAAAAACAAGCTGCGAGAAATGCCTTTGACAATCTTTTTTCCCTGTAGGAAATAATTATGCACCTTGATTTTGCTTTTTTAGACTCAGGAACAGGAGGATTACCCTACATGGGCTATTTAAAATCAGCCTGTCCTGAGGCTTCCTGTCTCTATCTTGCAGATACAAAAAATTTTCCTTATGGAGAAAAGACTCCTGAACAAGTGATTGCAGCCACAAGAGAAGCAGTGGAATTAGTGCTTTCCCACTTTTCTCCTACAGCCTTTGTGTTGGCCTGTAATACCATGTCTGTTACTGCCTTGGAATCCTTGCGTCAGGATTTTCCTAAGATCCACTTTATTGGCACAGTTCCAGCCATTAAGGTAGCTGCAGCAAAAACAAAGAACAATACCATCGGGCTTTTGGCAACAGAGGC
Source organism: Spirochaetaceae bacterium (assembly GCA_017646305.1). The sequence continues at coordinate 4,394 of JAGCMR010000237.1, read as the reverse complement.
CACCGTTCGTCATCCCTATACCCAAGGTCTCATTAAAGATTTTGCCGCCAGTTGTCGTGTGGTAAGCCGAGGAGATGGAAAGTTGATTCGATTTATAGAGCAGCATCTTCTAAGCCAAGATAAAAGGCTCTATCTTCAGGCTGCTGGTCCTGCGGTTGATTTTTTCTTGGCACAAAATGTAGATACTATTGTACTTGGATGTACCCATTTTCTGCATATTGCTGCCGAAATCCAACAGCTGGCGGGGGAGGGTGTGCAGGTAGTGGATTCTAGAGAAGGTGTTATTCGTCAAGCACTACGAATTCGCTCTCATCAAGGACATTCTGTACAGAACCTAGAAAAAGCTGCTACTCCACAACATGAGGGCTTTTTTGTTACGGAGCTTTCTAGCCCTGAAATAAGAAGCTATTATCAAGAATTATGTGCCAAATTCTCCATTCCCTGGGGTGGCTTACTGAAATAAAAAAAGCCCAGCTTGATGAAATCGCTTCATCAGTTGGGCTTTCTTATTTTTAATGAAACCTTGCAAATGTTATTTTAGTGTGGTGTTTTTGCAAAGGTTTTGTAGGAATCATCAAAGAGCTTTTTAATATCGTGCTCAATCTCCTTAAAGGCAGCTACAACGGCAGGATCAAAGGAGATTCCACTTTCCTTGTAAATCAAATCTACAGAATCCTGATGAGTATACTCCTTTTTGTAGGGACGAATAGCCCGCAAGGCATCGTATACGTCAATAATGGATACGATTCTGCTGCTGAGGGGGATTTCTTCTCCCTTTAATCCCTTTGGATAACCACAGCCATTCCATTTTTCATGGTGATAGTGTGCAATATCAGCTGCCATTTCCATAGTGGGCTTACCTCTTAGGATATCATATCCAATGGAGGTGTGGGTCTTAATGATGTCGAATTCCTGGGGAGTAAGTTTACGGGGAAGATGCAGAATTCCATCTGGAATACCCACTTTACCAATGTCGTGCATGGGGGCAAATAGCTCAATCTGATTTAAGAAATGTTCATCCTGACCTAATTGCTTAGCTAAAAGTCGAGACATAGCAGAAACTCTGGACAAATGCTGACCTGTTTCGTAATCTCGTGCTTCAGCTAATTCTGTTAGAGCCTGATAGCAAGCAAAACGAGTTTCATTGGCAATGGACTGCTGTCTTTTCTCATACTCAAAGAAACGATAAGCCGTATGAATACGGGCCTTTAATTCAGCTGGATGAAAGGGCTTTGTCAAATAATCATCTGCACCAGAATTCAATGCTTCTACGATATTTTCTGTAGAATCCTTACTAGTAAGCATGATGATGTATTTATAGCTTGTATCTTCTGCCTGACGGATAAGTTTACAAGCATCAAGTCCATTCATTTCAGGCATAACCCAGTCTAACAAAAATACAGAGAAGGATGGATCCTGCTGATAGGTTTCCCATGCCTCTTTTCCGTTACAGCAAGCAGTAACGGTGTAACCCCAAGATTGCAACAATTCGGTCAGATAGGTTCTAATAGAAACGCTATCGTCTGCACACAATATTTTGAACGTCTCTTTTACCATGTTTAACTCCGAAAATCCCCTTTATTTTCAGTTATAATTTATAAACGCTGTGCAATGGCATCGATAAACTGCCATGAATCCAAAATCTGCTTTGCAGGAGGATTAGCAATTTTAGCCAAGTCGCCAGTCATGATTCCATCTTCAATGGTTTCTAATGTTGCCCGCTCTAGTTTCTGGGCAAAATCTACCAACTCTTGTGTTCCATCCAATTCACCACGCTTTGCAAGGGCTCCAGTCCAAGCAAAAATAAGGGCTACAGGATTTGTGGAGGTTTTTTCTCCCTTTAAATATCGGTAGTAATGACGTTGAACTGTTCCATGAGCAGCCTCATACTCAAAATGTCCGTCAGGAGAAACAAGAACACTGGTCATCATGGCAAGGCTTCCACTAGCAGAGGCCACCATATCACTCATCACATCACCATCGTAGTTCTTGCAAGCCCACAGGAAACCGCCAGAACTCTGCATAACACGAGCAACAGCATCGTCAATGAGGGTATAGAAGTACTCCAAACCAGCCTTTTCAAAATCAGCCTTGAATTCCTTGTCGTATATTTGTTGGAAAATTTCCTTAAAGCGTCCATCGTAGGTCTTGCTGATGGTATCTTTACTGGCAAACCACACGTCAACCTTTTCAGAAAGACCGTAGAAGAAACAGCAACGAGCAAAGCTCTCTATAGATTTATCTGTATTGTGGATTCCCTGGAGAATACCAGGTCCCTTCATTTCCATGATAGTTTTACGAATTTCTGTTCCATCTGCAGCGGTAAATACCAGTTCAGCCTTTCCAGGACCATCGACAGCAATTTCGCAGTTTTTGTAAACATCTCCGTAGGCATGACGACCGAGAATCAAGGGCTTTTTCCAGCAGGAAACAGTTCCCTTAATGTTATCTACAATGATGGGCTTGCGGAATACGGTACCGTCCAATTCAGCACGGATAATTCCGTTGGGACTGGGAGTCAATCCCTTGAGATTATATTCCTGTACACGAGCTGCATTAGAAGTAATAGTAGCACATTTTACACCTACGCCTAATCGTTTAATGGCTTCGGCAGCCTTGTAGGTGACAGCATCTTCAGAGTCATCTCGTTCTTTAAGGCCCAAGTCATAATATTCAACCTTTAAATCAACAAAAGGAAGTAACAACTTGTCCTTTATAACCTTCCATAGAATACGAGTCATTTCATCGCCATCAAGCTCTGCAATGGCATTTTTCATCTGAATTTTAGACACCATCAACCTCAAAAAAAATTATATGTTTCTTAATATAATAGCCCATAATCAATAGTTTTACAAGTAGATATCTGGTATACTTGATTGTGTGAGTGTGTACATCGAACAGATAATAGAAATTGCAGTGCAGGCTGGTTCTCTAGTGCTGGAAAATGGAGGAGAAACCTATCGGGCAGAGGAAACCTGTGTTCGTATGGCCCGGTCTATGGGGGCTCGTTCAGCCTCTGCCTTTGTGACGCCTACCTTAGTGATGGTAACAGTACAAGATAAGGATCATCGCAGTCACACTGCCATGCGTCGTATTACTGCACGTACAGTAAATTTACGAAAAATAGCTCTTTTAAATGATTTATCTCGCAGGCTTGTACAGCGTGGTTTTAATTCAGATTTAGCCCTGGTTTCCCGTATGCTAGAGCGAATTGATCATTCCCCAGATCATAGCTTTTGGAGCTTAGTGGTAATGGGCGGTTTTACTGGCTTTTTCTTTGGTCTCATGTTTGGCTGTAGCCTTCAGCAAGCAATCTGTGCCTTTGTGGTGGGATTTTTGCTCCGACTGCTTTTGCTGGTGATTGGAAAATTCAATCTCAATTCCTTTATTCTTTCTGTTATCAGTGGAGGTTTTATTTCCATTGCCTGTCAGATTATTTATGTTTTAGGAATTGTTCCCCAGTCGGTACAGATGATGACGGCGGCCTTGATGCAGGTGGTGCCTGGTCTTGCCTTGGTAAATTCCATCCGTGACTTGATTGCTGGTGATTTGATGGCTGGCACTGCTCGCTTGGTGGATGCCTTTATGGTGGCCACAGGCTTGTCGGTGGGTTCTGTTTTAGGATTGTTGGTGTTTTCTCATGTTGTGGTATAAATTGTTATTGGCAGCCTTGTGGGGAGCAGGGGCTGCTGCAGCTCTGTCGTATTGTTTCAATATAAGTCGCTACAATATTGTGTGGGGAGCCTTGATAGGAGGCTTGGGCTGGGCAACCTACACTGCCTTTCTTCCTGCCAGTGGAGTGGGGGATAACAAGGCTTATTTCTTTGGTGCACTGATAGTTGCAATCCTCTCTGAGATTCTTGCACGGATACAAAAAAAGCCTGCCACCATTTATCTGGTGCCTGGACTCCTTCCACTGGTGCCTGGTGGTGGTATGTTTGAGACCATGGAGGCCACGGTTCAAGGTAATTTAGAAGAAGCTTTACTACTGGGATTTTCCACCCTGACCTGTGCGGGAGCCATTGCCCTTGCCATAGCCTTGGCCACTTCTGGCAAGCGGATGGTGGTAGCGATAATCCGTCATTTTCAGGGAAAGAAATAGCCTTCTGTTGAAGGGGCTTTTACCTTGACTTTTGCCCTATTTAACTTTATTATTACTTAACAATTTTACATATAATTAATTTTTAACGAGGAAAATTATGGGAAAGACCATTGCCCAAAAGATTTTTGATGCCCATGTGGCAGAGAAACCTTTTGCCGATACCTGGGTTCTCAAGCTTGACCGGGTTTTTTGTCATGACATCACTCCACCAGTGGCCATTGCTGACTTGGTGGAAAAACAGAAGGATAGGGTGTTTGATCCCTCTAAAATCAAGGTTGTTATTGACCACGTA
>JAGCMR010000027.1 GCA_017646305.1 Spirochaetaceae bacterium | reverse complement strand
TATTGTAGAAAGCGGTGTTGACTATAAGGATAAGAGAAATCTGACTATTTCTTCTGTAATTATGGTTATTGGAATCGGTGGTGGAATCTTGCAGTTTAATGTAGGCCAAGATTTTACCTTCTCTTTGGGCGGTGTTGCTTTGGCTACCGTTGTGGGAATTCTTTTGAACCTGATTCTCCCTAAAACTGTTGACGCTGAATAATTTACAAGAATCATAATAAAAAAAAGGAGAAGCTTTTGTGGAACACTAGACTCCACAGGCTTCTCCGTTTTTTGTTAAGGCTTAAAAAAGCCCGTCGTTTAACTCTTTTTTTGTGTAGGATTTACTGCTTCATTGCTTGCTGCACCTTCTTTAAATCTGATTGCAAGGTTCTGTTTCCTGGAACCTCCATTAAGCCCTGCTGTACCACCTCCAATGCTTCCTTGTATTTTTTTTGATTAAACAGGGCCGCATAGGTATTGTGAACGGTTATGGCATGATTATTCAAGCATTGCTTTTCCAAGTTGGAAAGTGTGGCACTAGTTCCCAAAGATAAAACACCTTGGCGAGCTACTGCCGCTGCCTCCAAGAATTTTTGCTGATCCACCAAGACTTTTATCTGACGTTGCCACACATACTCTCGATTTTCCTTAAGCTTTGCAGCTCCTTTCACGGTGGATGCTAAAGGATGGTCCTCCATGGTTTGCAAAAAGGCCAAGGCTTCAGCTGGTTCTGCTTGGGCAATTCCTGCATCCATCCTACCAATAAACACATTTAGAGCAACCTCGTCTCTTGTTTTTTCAGAAAGTCGCTGTTGCCAGGTTTCATATACTTCCTGTGCCCGTTGTGTTTGGGAATGCTTTAGGTATTGCACCACGGCATTGTGTACTACCACGTCAATACAATCCTGCCAAATAGCACTCATTTCCCATTTACCAAGAGCCGCCTCCAACCATTCTAGAGCCGCAAGGCTCCGTCCTTGCTTTTGCAGGTGGGATACATAGTTTGTGGCTACAATGTCAAATTCTTCCTTTACTTGGGCTGCTGCAGTAGTTTCTTCTTTACGAGTTAGTTCATAGCGAGCAATGGAAAGAGGTACTGCCAACCTATAATCATTGTTTTTCATAGCTAGGGTACTGATATTTCCACCCACTAAGGATGCTAAAACTCGGTCACTTACAATAATCTTGTTTCCATAGGCTTTTTGAGGAATAATAGCCCAACTGGTACGTCCGTTTTTCTGAGCAGGAAGAGACTTCTTTGTTCCAGGATCAAACCCGTAGGGATTGGTGGTTTCTACTTCAATCAATCTTTCATCCACCTGAATGGCACAAAAGCAGTGGTCCGTTGTCTTGTAAATTACTGTATCTAAACCAGCTTCCTTAGCTAGGGCTACATAGAGAAGAGTAGAAGAAACATAATTGTACAATCCCTTCTGAAACAGAACGGAAATGCTAGATTCCAGCTGAGAATATTTTTTTAATACATCACGATACATGAGCTTTAAAATAGCCTCACCCAGCTCCTGTTTTTCCATTTGTTGATACTGGACAGACTGAACCTCCTGTACCAGCTTTTGGTATTGCTCCAGTATCACCTGACCTTCTTGAGTTTCTGCCGCACAGGAAGAAAAATCTAAACCTACCTTGATTAAATCTAAGCCTGTTAAGCTGGAAGAAAAAAGTCCTGTATCTCGCTCATATTGAGAAATATAGGTAAAGGCTGGCTCCATAGGTACCGTTAGCTGCTGGAGGTTTTCGTTAGTTTGTGAAAAGGTAGAAATACTTGTTACGGAAAACAAGATAAAAAAAAGAAGCCCTGTCTTGGGCAACAAAGTTTTTATTTGAATCATGGTTCATTCTATCATGGTGTTATAGTGGGGGCAAGAGGAAATAAAGGTGAGCCTTGAAAAAATCTCTTTCAAAGCTTAAAATTCAAGCCTTGCTATAAAAGGTGTATTTTGTTACAATAGCCCCCACGGATTGTAGTTTGACTGCAGCCGAATTTTGTACATCTTTTATGGAAGGACTTTGCCATGGTTGTAATGAAATTTGGTGGGTCATCCGTTGCCAATGCGGAACGGATTAAGCATGTTGCTTCTATTATTGAGTCTTATGCAGACAGAAAGCCTATTGTTGTGCTTTCTGCTATGGGAGACACC
>JAGCMR010000236.1 GCA_017646305.1 Spirochaetaceae bacterium | reverse complement strand
TCCCGGGCAAAGGCCATTTCGTGGGTTACTACCACCATGGTCATGTGCTCCTGAGCCAATTCTCGGATAACCTTTAGGATTTCTCCCGTTAACTCTGGGTCAAGGGCACTGGTGGGCTCATCAAAGAACAGAACCTGTGGATCCAAGGCCAAAGCACGGGCAATGGAAACACGCTGCTGCTGACCTCCAGAAAGCTCACAGGGATAGGCATTTTCTTTGTCAGAAAGGCCCATCTTGGCCAAAAGCTCCCGTCCTCGTTGCTGGGCTTGAGCCTTGCTGCGACCAAGCACGTGAATCTGAGCTTCGGTAATATTCCGCAAAACAGTAAAATGAGGAAAAAGATTGAAATTCTGGAACACCAATCCAGCATTCAAACCGATTTGATGGAGCTCCTTTTTATTTGCATAGATTCCCTCCTTTACCATCTGTTTGCCACAAATGCTGATGGAACCACCAGAAACCTTTTCCAACTGGGTGATACAACGGAGCATGGTGGACTTACCAGAGCCTGAAGGTCCAATAATTCCTAGTACCTCACCACGTCCCACAGTAAAGGACACATCACGAATAACTTCCAGTGAACCAAAGGACTTAGAAAGATTTTCCACCTGTACAATTACTTCTGACATGATATTCCTCCTACTTGTAGTAATCTAGTTTTTTTTCTATGCGGAGGAAAACCGCAGAAACAACCCAGTTCATGATAAAGTAAAAGATTCCTGCCACAAAGATAGGCATGGTAGAAAATTCTCGGCTTGCTGCATTTTGAGCGGCACGGAATAATTCAGACACACCGATAACCTGAGCAAGGGCCGTATCCTTTACCAAGGTAATAACTTCGTTGCCAGTGGCAGGCAAAATCCGCTTAACCACTTGGGGAAGTACAATACGGAAAAAGGTCTGCATTCGGGTAAAGCCCAAAACCTTACCAGCCTCGTACTGACCTATAGGAATGGATTCGATACCACCACGATAAATCTCTGCAAAATAGGCTGCATAGTTAATGGACATGGCTACAATGGCAGCAGTAAATCTGTCGTAAGACATCTTGAACAGATAATAGGGAGCAAAATAAACGAATATTAATTGAAGAATAAGGGGGGTTCCCCGAATCACCAGCAAGAAGACCCGTGCTGGCCACGACAAGAGGGGATTTTTTGACATACGGGCGGCTGCCATAGGAAGGCCCAATGGCAGGGAAAACAGGAGGGTCAAACAAAATATCTTGATGGATACAACAGAGCCTTCCAATAAGACCCACAGCAACAAAAAGTCTTCTGTCCTCACTATCCTCGATACAACAGAGCGTTCCAATAAGACTACAAACAACTCTTCCATTCCAGCCGCCCCTGTAAATTAGTTCTTTCCGATTACAGAAATATCAGAGCCAAACCACTTGGCAGAAATAGCAGCAACAGTACCGTCTGCAGCCATTTCTTCGAGAATCTTCTGAACTTCGTCACGGAGCTCTACGTCAGCCTTGCGGAAACCAATTCCGTATTTTTCGGAAGACAGGTTTTCAGACAGAACTACAAAGTTCTTACCTGTAGTCATGATGCTATAGTTACCTACAACCATGTCCATTACAACACCATCTACACCACCGATTTCCAAGTCCATGAGAGCAGTCAAGTTATCCTTGAACTCAACAACTTCGGCCAAGGTTGCCTTAAAGTTAGGATTTGCCTCAACAGCATCAGCAGCACTGGAACCAGCCTGAAGACCAATCTTCTTTCCAGCCAAATCAGCCAAGGAAGCAATTCCTGCATCACCACGAACAATTACTACCTGGGCATTGTCCAAGTAAGGCTTTGTAAAAGACAGAGCAGCTTCACGCTCAGGTGTCATGGTAAAACCATTCCAGATACAGTCAATGTTACCTGTATTCAGCTCCTGCTCCTTAGCTGCCCAGTCGATGGGCTGGCACTTCAGCTCAACACCAAGGCGCTTACAAACTTCTGCAGCCAAGTCGATGTCGTAACCAACGATGTTGTTGGCATCATCACGGAATCCCAGAGGAGGGAATGCATCATCCAAGCCCAAAACAAATACACCACGAGCCTTCAAATC
>JAGCMR010000235.1 GCA_017646305.1 Spirochaetaceae bacterium | reverse complement strand
GCAGCAGCAGCTTCTGCATCAGCAGCATATACTCCGCCAACCACAAACAACAGGATGGCCAAAACCATTCCAACATAACGCAAATTCAGTTTCATACCAAAACCTCTCAAAATATATTTCTTTCATAAGCTCAACAAGGACCTATGAAAAATGATTCTTTATACATTCCCCTCATAGCAGAAGGGCTTAAATTCTCTACCAGTCTTGTGAAAGAACTTTGAGAAGAACTCAAAGTACTGCAATCGAATAACCTGAATGGCTACAATCATGCCTTCCAAAACAATAACGATGGCATTACCAATAATCATAATGGCGATTCCACCAATACCTCCCACCATTTCCGACATGGTGGAAATAATAAAGCCCAATACAGCGTGAGCCAAACCAAAAGCACCTACACGCAAAAAGCTGATGGTGTTGGAAAGATAGCTAGAAATTACTTCAAGGATTTCCACCACACCTTCTATAACGGCAGTAAAAAGACCGTGTTCAAATACAGGTCGCTTACCCGTTACTAAACGAGACAAGGGATGTCCCATAAATACACCAAACAAAGAAACTCCAATAATTACCCAGTCCAGCCAGAAGGGAGGAATCTTGAGAAGAACAATTCTAATGGCCATCCAAACTACATACCAGAAGAATAGGGCTCCACTAAAACCAATCTTTCCAAAAAGAAAACGTCCCAATTCCTTATGACGCAGTGCATCAATAAAATTCAATACCAAACCAGTTGTATTGATGATAAATCCTATGGCTAGAGTAAACAAGAAGAAACCAAAAATAACATTGATATTCCCTGCAGAGGGCATCAAATGTAGAATATGATTATGACTCTCGCCAAACAGACCAGTAAGGAAGCGACTCAAAGGCATCAACAGATGACCGTTGGCAAAAAACTCACCAGTAAGAATCCCCATTATCGTACTGCTACAACCAAGTGCAATAAACACGGGACCAAACTTACTCCAGCTTGACAAAAACTTTAAGGCATTTTTTGTAAGCAAGATACCAAGCAAAACAAAAACCAAGCCCTGACCTGCGTCACCAAACATGAGACCGAACAGGAGGGTAAAGAAAAATGCAACCCAATGGGTGGGATCTATGGAGCTATATTCTGGCACACCGTAGCTTAAAACCATGCGGTCAAAGCTTTTGATAAATTTTCCGTGATGGAATTTAACAGGAATCTTGTACTTTCCTGCCTTAACTTCAGGCACTTCTTCTGGATCATAGCTGGTGATTGCAATAGCACCCTTAGTAAGCTCCTCCAAATCCTTGGCAAGGGAAGCTACATCCTTTGCAGCAATCCAACCAGAAAGTTTATGTGTTGTCTGGGTATGTTCCAGTTCATCAGAAATTCGTTGTAACTCCACATTCTTGGAAGAGGAAGCTTCCTCTCCTGCTTCAGCCTGAGAAACGACAGCCTTCTTATTTGTAGTCGCTAAAGAAGCTCCTGATGAATCTAAAAGATCCACCACTCCCGTCTTTCCTAAAAAATCCAAAACAGGGCAAACATCTGAGGTTAAAACCAGTAATTCAATAAACTTCATCTGTGCTGGACGTGCCATTGCCTTTCCTCCCAGAAACATCAAACAGCTGATATATTAAGTACGTCATTCACCTGGCCAATAGGCAAGCCCAGACGCAAACACTCGGTAACCGCTCGGATACAATCTAATTCATATCTTTTTATTTTGAACCAACAATACAAAACATGGGGTAGCTCATGATTTTGATGGAGCCGCTTTTTCCACTGGTAGAATAGTTTTCTGTGGGCCACACTGTTTATCCACCGAGGATCAATGGTCCAAAGCTCATCCTCATTAGGAGGATTCAAAAGTGGGGCATAAATGCTCTTGCTCCATGCCTCATAATTATTAATAGAATAGTCCAATGTCTTTACAATGGGGCCTGCAAGCTCATCCTTAGAAATTGCACTTCTATCTGAAACATCCTCTAAGGTAACTAATCGTTGGAGTACCTCATTATCATTCATTCCAAAGTACACCCGTAAACGCAAAGACCACACAAGGTTATCCAGTAATAGCTCTTCCCTCATCATTTTTTTTATGAAGTTTCCCGTATCATGGGACAAATTGGAAGCACTATTCCAAAGATTACGAATATATTGCAGGTCTAGATGAGATTCCAATTCAAGCTGAGACACTGCTGACTTTTCTGTAACACTCCATTCCACAGGAGATTCTGCCACCAATCCAGCAATATCAGGCCATTTATCATACTGGAGCATAGAAAAAGGATGGATATAATTCATCTGAGGCATTTTTGAAGATGAATCATCCTCTTTAATGGAAAAGAAAAGCAATTCTTTTAGATTTTCATAGTCGTACAGGCGAATTAAATCTATCAAAAACTGAGGAGTACGAGACTGCCCATCCATCAAGGAAATGAATTTTTCTAAGAAAAGACCTTCTGCCTTATGCTCAATCATCTCTGCTAAATCAGCAGGAACAGCACGGGGACATTCAGAAGAAAAAAGGAGTGTCCATAAATCTTCAAGAGAAGTTACAGACTGAAGACGGGAAAGACCTTCTCCCACAAAGGACTTGGACAACATGCCACAGACCTTTGCATAAATGTAACCATCAAAAGCTGAAACACCCATGGTTCCCAATCCTATTACTGGAACAATAATGTATCCAATAAGGAAGAAAAAGCTTCCTTGTTGGTATTCATACCACGCAACTGGGTCTCATAGGCTTGAAGCTGATTTAAGTAATCCTGATGCAGAGCATCCTTTTCTTGGGATAATTTTTCGTTATACTGGAGAACACAGCGGTTGCACCTTTCTTTTAACTCCGCATCTCCCTTACTCATGGTTTCTGCAATATTTTTGTCAGTCTTTATTTGTACATCAAACAAAGACTGTGCAATCCCCTGCTCTACCGTCAAAATACGGTCAAGAAGAGTTGTGTTCTCCATAATAATTCCCCTTCTCTTTTTACTGAAGCTACTTAGACTTGCTGGATAACCAATCGCTCAAAATCCACAAGACAATTGAAAGCATCCTGAGCATTTGTTGTAGCAAGAATTTTTTTAAGGAAATCAGGATTTTGAAGCAAAGAAGCTAAACGTTTGATTACCTGCAAATGAAAATCACAATCCTTAACACCAGACACCAACATAAAAACAAGGTGCACAGGCTCATTATCTAAGGATTCGAAATCAATTCCCTGTCGAGAAATACCAATCACACCGTGGACTCCCTCAACCCCTTCACAAAGGGCATGAGGAATGGCTACTCCACGACCGATACCAGTACTTAACTTACTCTCACGCTGAAGCAAGGAAGAAAGCACCTTATCGTAATTCAGACTTGGCTGAGAAACTACTAATTTCTGGGCTAATTCTTGAATCACATCACGTTTGTCCGTACTGGCAAAATCAAAGGAAATTGACTGGCAATTGAACACACGTCCAAGAATCATTGTACACCTCTAAATTATTGCTGTTCTACAGGCTCTGTACTAACAGGTGCTTCAGGAACAGTCTCCTCGCTAGGAGCAACTTCTACTGTACCCTCTGCTTCTGCAGGAGCTTCTTCGTCTAACCAGAATCCACCAGTTCCAGCAGCGTCTTCCTGAGCAGCAGCTGCATCCAAGGAATGAACAGCAGGAGCCTTATTCATAAAGGCCAAAACAAAGGTAGATACAAAGAACAAGGTTACCAAAATATATGTGGTTTTAGTCAGCACATTGCCAGAACGAGAACCAAATGCAACAGAGTTTCCGCCTCCCAAAAGGCCACCCATGCCACCGCCCTCTTCATTCTGAAGAAGAACGACACATACCAGCAAAACGCATATAATTACAAATGCTACCAAAAGAATAATACCAATAACACCCATTTGTTGTTACTCCGTCTTATAAGATACAATGATGGATTGTACCCCAAATCACGCTTTTATGCAAGGGAAGTCATTTTTTTCACAGAGAATTAATATCTAGTTTTATCTGAAGGATTTTGAAATGTAAAAGCATTCTTCCCCTTTTAAATGGGCTGTGATATACTTTTTTCCATGAGCACACAAAAATTTGTCCACCTTCACGTTCACTCGGACTTTTCCTTGCTGGACGCATCTGCAAAAATCAACGATTTGGTAAAAAGAGCAAAGGAGCTAGGTATGGATGCCCTGGCTCTCACCGACCACGGAAACATGTTCGGGGTGTTGCGATTTGAGCAGGCATGTCGAAAAGCGGGAATCAAGCCCATTATCGGCTGCGAATTTTACGTAGCTGCAGGAAGTCGCCACGCAAAGAACACCACAGAGCGGGGTAAAAATTACTACCACTTAATTCTTTTGGCAAAAAATGAGGAAGGATACCGCAATTTGATGCAGCTGGACTCTGCAGCCTATACCGAGGGAATGTACTACAAACCTCGTATCGACAATGAGATTTTGCGTCAGCATAGTGACGGATTAGTGTGTCTTTCTGCTTGTCTTGCAGGCCAGCTTCCCCAGCTGCTTTTAACAGGTAAGATGAAAGAGGCTGAGGATTTTGTGCGGGAATATCAAGAGATTTTTGGCAAGGAAAATTTCTTTGTAGAGCTTCAGGATCACGGTATTTCTGAGCAAAAAAAGGTGGCTCCCCTTCTCATTGAGGTTGCAAAAAAACTAGACGTGCCTATGGTGGTAACAAACGATATCCACTTTGTCTTGAAGGAAGACCAGGTGGTTCAGGATGTGATGCTCTGTATTGGTCGAAAGGAAACTCGAAGTGACCCCAGACGACGAAATCCATACAACAGCGAATTCTACATGAAAAGCGCGGAGGAAATGGCAGAGCTCTTTCCTGAATACCCAGAAATGATGGAAAACACGGTGAAAATTGCAGATATGTGCGACTTTACCATTCCTCAATTTTCCACAGAGCAGCTAAAGGATTGCTTGCCGGTGTACCAGATTCCACCAGAATTTGCCACTCAGGACGATTATGTGCGACACTTGGTGTACACGGGCCTTGAAAAACGATACAAAACTATTACCGACCAGATTCGGGAGAGAGCGGAGCATGAACTTTCTGTAATTTTCAAGATGGGATTTTCTGGCTATTTCTTGATTGTGTGGGACTTTATCAACTGGGCCAAGCAAAATGACATTCCAGTAGGTCCCGGACGTGGTTCTGGAGCAGGTTCTCTGGTAGCCTATGCCATGACCATTACCGACGTGGATCCCTTCCGCTACAATCTGCTGTTTGAGCGATTCTTGAATCCTGAGCGAATCTCCATGCCTGACTTTGATATTGACCTGTGTAACGAAGGCCGTCAGGCGGTAATTGACTATACTCGGCAAAAGTACGGAGATGAGCAGGTAGCACACATTGTTACCTTTAACACCCTCAAGGCCAAGGCAGTAATGAAGGACGTGGGACGAGTTCTAGACATTCCCTTGAACGAAGTGAACATGCTGACAAAGCTGGT
>JAGCMR010000234.1 GCA_017646305.1 Spirochaetaceae bacterium | reverse complement strand
GCTCACCCAGAACCAGACCTTGGGATTAAAGCCTTATGCTTTGCAATCCCAAGGCTTGGTTATCCTCTCTCCATCTTTTGCCAACGAAAGCCTGCAAAAAGCTGTGGCTGGTGAAAGCGAGGAACAACTTCTACCCCGTCAAAGTCCAGCAAGGATTGGAGGGCTTGCTTTTCGCTTTCACCTTCAGCAGAAACAGGACTTCCGGAAGTCGTTACGGGGATAATTCTGTTGATGGTTCCTCGCCACAGACTGCCATCAGCAGGAGTTACAGGATTTTCTATGGTGTTGGCAAGACCAAAATCAGTCCAAGGAATAAAAAGCTCCAAATACCAGAACTCCTCCTCCACTTCCATCTTCCAGCTGGCATTACTTTTCCAGTCATAGTCAAAGAAAAGCTTTTGTCCCCCAATCTCCTGCATCAAAACACCAGAAGCAGGATTAGTAAGACTGGAGCAAGTGGCCTCCAACAATCCTTCCTGTACCGCCACTCGGTAGTCAAGGCAGGAGCCAGCTGCGTCGATTTCCCAGCCGTAGTAAAAGGGAGAGCCTTCTGGCTGAATAAAAACTTCTAGGCAATGGCGATTAAAAACCCAGGACTTGGGCTGGGGATTGGAATCTGAGGAAAAAGCGGCTGAGTCCTTTCTTCTAAAGCCAGGAACCTCCGCACAAAAGGAAAGGGCAATGCCGTCCTTGCCGCCAGCCACAAAGGCTCCGGTAAATTCCTTTCGGCCACAATCATTTCCCGGAATGAAGTCCAGTTCAATACCGGGAACCTCATACCGCTGCATCTTTTTGTCGCTATCCTGTCGTACCGTAATGGGCAAAATGGGAATGGTAAACTCAAACATACAATTAGTGTAGCAGGATTAACGGAAAAGGTGAAGCAAGAAAAAATACGGTCAAATCTCCTGATACAAGACATCCTCCTTTGTCCTTGTCTTTTTGTATAGAATTTTATCTGTTTTTGTAGTACTATATGTATTAAGGTTTTAAATGAGGTTCTTTTTTTTAGAATTTTACTCCTCGTTTTAGCTATTTTATTACAGTATCAGGAGGTCTTATGGCTATTTGTCTGTACAACGGAACATTAATAAGCGGATTTGCCGTCATGGAAAAATGTGCCGTACTTATTGAGGATGGACAGATTGCTGACGTATTCAGTCAAAAGCGATTTGAACAAAAGAAATTTTCAGCTTCCACCAAAGTCTACAATGTGGAAGGAGCCTATATAGCCCCCGGTTTTATCGATACCCATATCCACGGCTTTAAGGGACATGGAACAGAGGATGGTTCTACAGAGGCAATTTTAGCCATGTCCAAGGATTTGGCTGAATACGGTGTTACCTCCTTTAACCCCACCTTGTATTCTTCCGTAGAAGAAAACTTTATGAAGGACATTAAGGCCATCACTGCTGCCATGGGCAAGGAAGATGGAGCCAACATTATGGGAATGCACCTAGAAGGCCCCTTCGTTTCCCCCGACAAGGTTGGCGTCCAGAAGCCTGAAACCATTCACAAGGTTGACTTGGAATTCATGGAGCGACTGTGGAATGCCAGCGAAGGAAAGATTGTCAACATGACAGTAGCTCCTGAAATCAAGGGAATGCGAGAGTTGGCCCTCTTTTGCTTAAAGAAGGGAATCGTCTTGCAGGCCGGTCATACTAATGCCACCTACGAAAACATGGTAGAAGGTATGCAGGCCGGAATCCTCCACTCCACTCACCTCTTTAATGCCATGAGCCAGATGCACCACCGTAACCCTGGGGCCGTGGGAGCAATCCTCATTCACCCAGAAATGGCCTGTGAAATTATTGCCGATGGTGTACACGTTCACCCTGACTTGTTTAAGCTTTTACGCCGAGACAAGCCTGCTGACAAGATTGTACTTGTTACCGACGCATTACGACCTACAGAGCAGACAGAGGGCACCCTCTTGGCCAACAAGGAAGAGGTTGTCTTTGAAGGAGGCTGCTTCCACCGCAAGGAAGACGGCGTTATTGCAGGTTCTTCTCTCACCATGATTCGTGGTGTGAAGAATCTGGTGGACTATGGTCTGTCCTTGGAGGATGCAGTACGCTGTGCCTCTACCAACCCAGCCCAAATCATGCATTACAACAAGAAGGGCCAGATTATCCCTGGCTATGACGCTGATTTAGTGGTTTTTGACAAGCACTTTAACGTACTGATGACTCTCATCGGTGGAGCCATCAAAAAGAATATTATATAACCGGTTTGCCGGAATAAGGAGTTGAATATGAGATTGATTGTACAACCACATTACAATGAGTGTGCCCTGTGGGCTGCCTATCACATTGCATCCCGCATCAATGAGGCAAAGCCCACCCAAGACAAGCCCTTTGTGTTGGGATTGCCCACTGGCTCCACACCACTAGGAACCTACAAGAAGCTTATTGAGTTGAATAAGGCTGGCAAGGTTTCCTTTGAAAATGTGGTTACCTTCAACATGGACGAATACGTGGGACTTCCCGCTGACCATCCCCAGAGCTACCACTTCTTTATGTGGGACAACTTCTTTAGTCACATCAACATCAAGAAGGAAAACGTACATATCTTGAACGGTATGGCTCCTGACCTTGCCGCTGAATGTGCTGCCTACGAAAAGGCTATTGCCGATGTTGGCGGAATCGACCTGTTCTTGGGTGGCGTTGGTGTAGACGGACACTTGGCCTTTAACGAGCCAGGTTCCTCTCTTTCTAGCCGCACTCGGGTAAAATCCCTTACCTCAGACACCATTCAGGTAAACTCCCGCTTCTTCGGAGGCGATATTTCCCAGGTTCCCACCACAGCTCTTACTGTTGGTGTAGGCACCGTAACTGATGCAAAGGAAGTACTGGTACTCATTACTGGTCGCAACAAAATGCACGCCCTTCGCCACGCTGTAGAAGAAGGTATTAGTCAGATGTGGACCATCAGCGCCCTGCAAATGCATCCCAAGGCAGTTATCGTTTGTGACGAGGATGCTACCGAGGAGCTGAAGGTTGGCACTGTAAAATACTTCAAGGACATTGAAAAGAACAACCTAAATAATAGCTTTTAAGGTTTAGTCTAGAGACGGTGTGATTTTGGTCACACCGTTTTTATTTTAATCATCTTTTGGGTACACTCCTGCAACCATCCAGAAAATAAAAAAGGCTCCCGAGAATTTCTTTCAGCAGTCTCTTCCTGCCAGAATCATTCCAGGGAGCTTTTTCTATATCAAAGAAAGGATTACAGAGCTTCTAGAACCAAGTCACCCATTTTCTTTGTACCAACCAGCTTTCCAGCAGCCTTTACTGCCTCCAAGTCAGCACCATTACCAGCAATGTCACCTGTTCTCCAGCCTGCATCCAGGACCTTTTCTACGGCTGCTTCAATGGCATCGGCTTCTGCTGCAAGACCAAAGTCATAGCGCAACAGCATGGCACAGGAAAGAATGGTGGCTAAGGGATTTGCCTTGTCCTGACCAGCAATGTCAGGGGCGGAGCCGTGAATGGGCTCGTAGAGTCCGGGGCCAGT
>JAGCMR010000233.1 GCA_017646305.1 Spirochaetaceae bacterium | reverse complement strand
GTGGATGTTAACCCAGAAAAGCAGAAGGCAGCCTTCTCTGTTAAGGAATTCAAGAGAAAGCAGCAGCGGGATGAAATTTCCCAGTACATGTCTTCTGTTGATGATGGCAACGATGGTGCTTTCACTCTTGGAGATCTTCTCAAGAACAAGAATAACTAAAGAATGTTTCGGTGAGGGACATGGCTTGTGAGACTTTTGAAATAGACAGACTCAAGACCCTCATCGAAATTAATTCATTGATAAATTCAAATTATTCTGACTTTGACGCATTGTTGATTTATATTCTTAAATCGGCAATGCGTCTTGTTGAATGTGAGTCATCAGCCTTATTTTTGCCTAATCAAGGGAATACAGTTCTAAATTTTAGGATTGCTTTAGGTCCTGCTGGAGTGAAGGCTATGACCATTCCCGTTGACATTAACAATAGTATTGCTGGATGGGTATTCAGAAACAACGAGAGTCTTGTTGTCGATGATGTACAGCATGACCAGCGTTTTTGTGCTACAGTTCAAGATAGAACGGGATACAAAACTGAAAACATGATTGCCATTCCCCTTAGAGTAAAAAACTCTTGTGTGGGTGTGATTCAGTTATTGAACAAGACTAATGGCCAGAAATTTAGTCAGTCGGATTTGGGAATTCTAGAGTTACTGGGTGCTCAAGCTGGTATGGCCTATGAGGTTGCTGGTCAATTCAAGACAGTTCAGGATGAGAACAGTGTACTACGAAGCAGAATTCAGTATGGAGAGGAATACCATACTTTTTTAGCTCATAGTTCTGTGATGCTTGATTTGGTGAGCACTCTTGATGAGGTAGCCCAAACAAATATTTCTGTATTGATTCTTGGAGAAAGTGGAGTAGGAAAGGAGTTATTTGCTGAGCAGCTTCACCTGAAAAGTGATCGCTCACGAAAGCCCTTTGTTCGGGTGAATTGTGCCGCCCTATCTTCACAATTATTGGAAAGCGAGCTTTTTGGTCATGTAAAGGGAGCCTTTACTAGTGCTGTTAGTGAGCGAGTGGGCCGTTTTGAAATGGCCAACGGTGGAACCATCTTTCTTGATGAGGTTGGGGAATTACCCTTAGATTTGCAGGCAAAGTTATTGCGGGTGCTGCAATCTAAAACCTTTGAAAAGGTAGGATCAAGTAAAACCATTTCTGTGGATGTTCGCATTATTGCTGCCACAAACCGTGATTTGGAGGGAATGGTTCAAGAAGGGAGCTTTCGGCAGGATTTATACTACCGATTAAATGTTTTACCCTTAAATGTTCCTCCACTGCGTAATCGTAAGGAAGACATAGAGCCCTTAGCTCAGTTTTTTTGTCATAAATTTAGCAGTGAGGTAAAGAAGAATTTTGTTGGGTTTTCTGATGATGCTTTAGCTGCATTGCATTCCTATTATTGGCCAGGCAATGTGCGTGAGTTGGAAAATACCATTGAGCGGGCTTGTGTTTTAGGAAAGCCCCCCATCATACGAGCAGATGATCTTCGTCTGCAAAACATATGTGTTTCTGGTGGTACAGGAACACAGGAGCGTTCTATAGTATATGATCTTGATTTGACTAGTGGAGACAGAACTTTGAAAACTGCCATCAACAAATTCAAGAAGGCATATATTACCCAAATTCTTGATGAGACTGCATGGAATCAGACGGAAGCGGGAAAGATTTTAGGAATTCAGCGGACCTATGTCTCTCGTTTGTTAAACGAGCTACATATCCGTTAATGTAAGGAGCATATATGGCTGAGAAGAATACAGAAGAAAAAAAGACTTTTGCAGACAATGCAAGTGGTTTTTTGACAAAGTATCGTGTTCTATTCATTGGAGTGATTATAGCACTTATCGTTGTAGCTATCGTTTGGGGTGTATTTTCTTCCATGACTACTTCATCCCACCAAAAGGGATTGAATCAGTTGGATAGTATTATTTATACCTTGTCAAAGGCAGATGAGGCTTCTGTTGATGCTGCTCGTGATGTTGCCCTGCCTCAGGTACTGGAGTTGGCAGAAAAGAACAAGGGAAATATTATTGGTTTGCGTTCTAGTATGGCTGCAGCTGAGATTTATTTTAGCCAAGGAAAATGGAGTGAAGCTCGTGACTGCTGGTTAACTGCTGCTACTACAAAAAATGCTGGATATACAGCTCCTATTTGTTATTACAACGCAGCAGTTTGTTCTGAGGAGCTTGCTGAAGTTGATACTGCTATTGATTATTACAATGCCGCTCTTGCAAGTGGAGACTGTGAGTTTGAGCCTCACATTCTTTTTAGCCTTGGTCGCTTACAGGAAGGCAAGGGAGATTATTCTGCAGCAGAAGAGAATTATTCTAGCTTAAAGGATAAGTATCCTTCTGATTCTTGGACAAATTTGGCTGAATCCCGCCTTATTGCCTTGAAGGCAGAGGGAAAGATTCAGTAAGAGGATACAAATTATTTTAAGGCAAAAGATTTTATGTCTTGAAAAAAGAAGGCCAGCAAGATATTATTTGTAGTGTATGAAAAAAATACAGATAATGTTCAGCTGGCTTTTTTTATTGCTGTTTTTTTCAGCCTGTGGCCTCGATACTTTTTACTATCTCGATCCCCCCATCTCCATGGATTTTATTGATGAGGCTGAGAGTTTAAGCAATGATGCATTAAAGCAGTTTGTTTCATTTATAACTACATCACCTAATGCTGACAATGCAGATATTTTTCAAGGAACGTCGGTATATTATAAGATTTTTAATGATACGAACCAATTAAAATCAAATAAAATTTCCATAGAGAATATTAATTCAGCATATACGAATCAGGGGATAGAACGACTGATAAGTTGGGGGTATCAGCCCTTGACCACAGATAAGGTAACTACAGCAAACCTTGTATCTGCTGGCCAAACAAAGGCAGTTACTATTCGTCTTGCAAATGCAACACAGACTAATCAAGGATATGCGTATCCTGCTAATATTACTGTAGATGGGCAGAGCATTGGAGTACCTGTACGGAGTGTGGAAAATAAAACCTTTTCTTTTAGTTCAACGGCAGAGTCAAATTCAATCTATTCCCTTCCTGAGGAAAGACAGGAGGATGTAAATTATAATAGTGGTGCTGGAACTAATATGTGGTATGTAGCCTTATACGCAGTTTCTACAGGAATGAGTCCTTCTTTGACCCCTGTGTATAGTAAGGTTGTATATCTTGGTTCTTTAGCCATTGAACCATCAAATTAAAAACTGGCTTGATGTACATCAAACCTTGATGTGCACCAAGCCAGTTCCAGATGATTTAAAATTGAAGTTTTTTACTCTTACAGTTCCTCTGTGGGAATGTGATAGACACTGCCACAGTTATGGCAAATAATTTCCAATGGGTTTGGCCCATTCTTTTTCATGTCTTCTACCTCATCTTGTCCAAGATTTTTCACTGCTGAAAGGTATTTTTCTCGGGAGCAGGAGCAATCAAAGATAATGTCTCGCTCTAGGGCCACGGTGGGATTAAAGTCACGGAAAAGACCGTAGATAATATCCTCTCGATCGCCACCTTCTGAGAACCATTGTCCATAGGAAGGAGCTGCTTGGAAGGCGTGTTCTACAGCTTCAGTAATTTCTGCTTCGTAGGCTTGGCGTTCAGCTAGTTCTTTGCCAGTAAGTCCTCCTTGGGCAGGCATTTTTTGCAGGAACATTCCTCCAGCACCCACTACCTGTCCTTGGCGGTCAAACTGAATACTGGTGTTAAAGGCGGTGTAGATTTGCTCTGACTGGGC
>JAGCMR010000232.1 GCA_017646305.1 Spirochaetaceae bacterium | reverse complement strand
AATTCCCAAAAGAACGATGGCGGTATCCATAAATTGCTGGGCTCCTTGAATTCTGGCTCCCAGTCCAAAAATGGTTCCTGTTAATTCTGCTGCAATTAGGGTGGTCAGTGAGGCTGCAATTCCTTGTCGGGCTCCAACCAAAATAAATGGGAAGGAAGCGGGAATCATAATGTCCAAAAAGAGATCCTTGTCGGTGGCGCCAAAGGTATAGGCCGCCTTTACCAAGGTTTTATCTACTTCTTTAATTCCCTGATAAATTGTTACAACCATAATGAGGAAGGCTGCAATGAAGATAATGGTGTACTTTGGTGCTTCACCCAATCCCATAGCCAAGATTACCAAGGGAATCAATGCAATGGGTGGGATGGTGCGGAAAAACTGAATCCAAGGCTCCACCAAGTTACGTACCTTAGGATACCAACCCATTAAAAAGGCCACAGGAATGGAGCAAACAAAGGCCAGTCCAAATCCAATGAGAACTCGTTGCAATGAAATGGTAATATCCTTAAAATAACGACCGTCAGCTGCAATTTCAGAGAGCATGGCACTCCATACTTGCTTGGGGCTTGCCAAGAATGTATTGATGGTGGGAATCAAGGTAATAAGATACCAGAGGATAAATCCACCAATAATGGAAATTGTCATCAGGGTAAGCCTAGTTTTTTTGTTGCCGTCGCTAAAGTCCTTTAGTTTCCGCATTTTTTTTGGTGCGGGAGCACTAGTTTTTTCCATCTTAATAAACCTCCAACCATCAAGTTTATGGGATATATCTTTTCAGGCGTTAATGAAGTCTAGCCCTTCATTAATTTGATTATCACCCTAGAATTTGTTTTTGTAAAGGAAAAAGTGAAAATAAGGTCAAAATATTGCAAATTTTTTCTTTACAAAGGAAATATCACGGTATACACTGAAAATGATAGATTTTATGTGAAAAATATTAGAAAATTTTTGCATAAAATGTGCAATTTTTTCATGTTTGAGGCGACTATGAAGTATATTTTTCTGAATTTAAAGCGCTTTGATATTCAAAGGAATTTAGGTGGTGTAAATTCCTTGGTTTCACCTGCTGAATGGGGTAGTTATATTGCGGGAGAACTTAAGGAGGGGCTTTGCTCCTTGGCAGAAAAAGATGGGCTAGTTCTTAGGGACTATCAATTTCCCGTATTCTTTCCAGAAGCCCATCTGATTCCTGCAGGTAAGGCCTTAGAGTCAAAGGATCATTCCTCTGGTGAGGCTCCTATTCAGCTTGGTTGTCAAAGCATTTATAGTCAGGATGTGGAGGTAGGGGGCAATTTTGGTGCCTTTACTTCCCTTCGTACCGCTTCTGCCATGAAGCAGCTGAACTGCCAGTGGGTAATCATCGGTCATAGCGAGGAGCGTCGGGCAAAGGCCAGCGTTATGGCTTTGGCTGGTGCAGACCCAGATAAAGTTATTTCCGTACAGCATCAGCTTTTGAACAAGGAAATCCTGTGTGCCCAAAAGGTTGGATTAAAAGTACTGTATTGTATTGGTGAATCTGCAGAAGATTTACCCCGCCGCCGTGAAGTGCTGCAGCGTCAGCTGGAAGAAGGTTTGGCTGGGGTAGATACCGCCAATGTGGTGCTTGGTTACGAGCCACTGTGGGCCATTGGTCCTGGCAAAACACCTCCTACTGCAGATCAAATTGCCCAGGTAACGGCAGAGGTTAAATCCCTGTGCCCCTGCCCAGTGGTGTATGGTGGAGGTCTTAAAAAGGAAAATGCCCAGTCTATCGGTAGCATCAAGGAACTAGATGGTGGTCTTATTGCCCTTACCCGTTTTACTGGTGACATTGGTTTTTATCCTCAGGAGTACTTGGAAATTGTATCTACCTATGTGAAGGGTACTGGTGATTGTTAATCCCTTTTTGGGGTTGCTAATTTTGTCAGATTTTTTGAATTAAGAGGAGTATAAGTTTATGAAGCAAGAAAGAGTAACAGCAGTTGCAGTAAAGGGTTTGTCCTTAACTAGTCAAATGATAGCAGCAGCTTTGGCCATTGTGGCTGCAGTAGTCCTACCTCAGATTTTCCACTTTATTGGAGCAATTTCTGGTTCTGGTACCGTGCCTGGTAGTGTATTTTCTCCCATGCATTTACCTGTAATTTTAGTGGGTCTTTTAGCTGGTCCTTTGGCTGGAGGCTTGGCTGGCCTCTT
>JAGCMR010000231.1 GCA_017646305.1 Spirochaetaceae bacterium | reverse complement strand
TGATTACCTAGAAAGCTGGTTCCCCTCAGTTTTTCGTTGTCTCAAGCCCACTGGCTCCATTTATTTGTGTGGCGACTGGAAGAATTCTGCCTGCTTGTATTTCCTGCTGAAAAAATACGCCATTGTACGAAACCGCATCGTGTGGCAGCGAGAAAAGGGCAGGGGGGCCAAGGCTAACTGGAAAAATGCTTGCGAGGATATTTGGTTTGCCACCTGTAGTCAGGACTTTTACTTTGATGTGGAATCGGTGAAGCAAAAGCGGCGGGTGCTGGCTCCCTATCGTCAGGAAGGCAAGCCCAAAGACTGGGAAGAAACTGAAGAAGGTCGCTTTCGTCTCACCTATCCTAGTAACTTTTGGGATGACATTTCCGTTCCCTACTGGTCCATGCCAGAAAACACGGAACATCCTACTCAAAAACCAGAAAAACTTATTGCCAAATTGATTCTTGCCAGCTGTCCGTCAGAAGGTCTGGTGCTGGATCCCTTCCTTGGTTCTGGAACAAGTGCCGTGGTGGCAAAGAAATTAGGTCGCCACTTCATTGGAGTAGAGCAAAACCTTGAATACTGTCTCCTAGCTCAAAAACGCCTTGCCCGAGCAGAGGAAAATCCCTCCATCCAAGGCTACACCGACGGCGTCTTCTGGGAACGAAACACAGCTTTATTACAGAAGAGTGTTTCGTCTCGGAACACCGCTGCTTCGGATAAAGATTTATTCCATGATGATGAACTCTAGTCAGTTGTATCTTTCTTTTTCAGCAGCAGGCTTCGTCCCTGCTTTCCAACCTGTTCCACTAAGCCCATTTTCCGCAATACCCACAGCATTCGTGGAACGTTCCGTCCCTTCAACATACTACTGGCCCCCTTTATGGTAAAGGTTTCTGGCAATTCCTTGGGCAAAAGAGCAAGATAATCCTCTGCAGAAGTAAATTGGTGGGTGGCATGGATTGTCTCCAAACTCTTATCCTCCTTGTACCAATCTCGCTTGAACCGCCTGCTTTTGTTGACTAGCTGAACAGGAGCATCCTCCTTTATCCTGTGTTCTGTTACAGAAACCTCCAATACCTCCAGAATAAAATTCTTGTCAAGAAGATAGGGAAAGATAGCTGTAAGCTCTGAAAACATATCCAGTAGGCATTGTTTTTTGGGACTTTTCCTACGGGACATCAAGGCTCCATCTTTTTTTCGAGTTTCTATAGTTTTTTTCACCACCAACGGATACACCACCTTTACCCTGTAGTGGGGAAGTAAAAGCCCTAGCTTTCCATGGAGTTTAGAAAGACTTCCTGTCTGAATCTCTATAATACTTCCATCCTCTGCAACAATGTCACAAATTTTTCCTAGCACTTCTTGTTCCGTTTTTCCCTGACTATCTGCTGCATAGAGGTTTTTAAGTGTACGATGAAGCTGAGATTCAGCATAGGTATTGATCATAATAGAACTATATAAGTGTATAGATAAAAAGTAAAGTCCTTTTTCACTTTTGAATGAAATCCCAAGAAAACTCATTGACAGGTGAATTTTTTTGATTAAAATGTAAATAGGTGGGAAAAAAACGTAAATAGTGGGAAATTGTGGATGGATTTACTTACTGGTGAGTTCCGCAACACCTTGGATGAAAAGGGGCGGATACCCTTTCCAGCCAGATTGCGGCGGGAGCTTACAGAAGATACACTCATCATCACTCAGGCTGTAGACCGATGCTTATGGTTATTTACTGCCGAGGAGTGGACGAATTTCTCATCAAAGCTCATGGGAGCCGCATCTCCCTTTAGTGGGCGGGATCGATCTGTAGTTCGTCGGCTTATTGCACCAGCACAAACGGTGGAGTTCGACAAGGGTGGGCGGATCGGTATTCCTCAAAGCTTAAGGGAGTATGCGAGCTTGTCAAAGGAATGCATCTTTTTAGGAATCAACAAGTACATTGAGCTGTGGGATGCTGACATGTACAAGGCGTATCTGGAAGAAAGTGAAAGCTCCTTCCGAGAAGCAACAGAGGGCCTTAGTGCCATCTGTTTATAGGAGTAGGTCTTGGATAATTCATCTTGTCAGACTATTGTCCATACCCCAGTGTTGTTGCAGGAGTGTCTTCACTATTTGTCTCCGGAGGGGGAGTCTTTTAGTGATGATGCATTTTTGATTGATTCCACCTTAGGTGAAGGTGGTCATTCCAATGGTTTTCTACAAACCTATCCCAAGCTTCAGGTGCTGGGCTTGGATGCTGATGCCAACATTCAGGCAAAGGCTCGTCGGCGTCTGGCGTGTTATGGGGATCGGATGAATTTTCATCTGGGGTGGTTTAACGATTTTTATCGGGACTTTGATTTTTCTGCTGAAAATCGCCGTCCTAATCTCATTCTTTTTGACCTGGGGATTTCCGTATTCCATTACGAGGAATCTGGCCGGGGTTTTTCTTTCAGAAAGGATGAACCGCTTGATATGAGACTTAATCCCAATGCAGGGCCTTCCGCCGCCGATGTTGTCAACAATTGGTCGGAGCAAAAGCTTGCAGATATAATTTATCTGTATGGAGAGGAACGATATAGTCGCAGGATTGCAACCGCTATAGTTTCGGCCCGCAGTAGTTTTCGGATTGAATCATCGGCGGATTTGGCAGAGTTGATCTATAATGTGGTACCTGCTGCCTATCGTCATGGTCATTTGCATCCTGCTACCAGAACCTTTCAGGCTTTGCGAATTGTGGTTAATGGAGAGTTAAATCGTCTGCCACAGGTTCTGCCAGCTGCCTTCAATGTGTTGCAGGTGGGGGGCAAAATGGGAGTCATTACCTTCCATTCTCTGGAAGACAGAATTGTAAAAAATTATTTTCGTAATTTGGGTAAAACCTGTGTCTGTCCGCCTGAGCAACCGATATGTAAATGTGGTGGCTCGCCTCATGCGCAGGTGCTTACAAGAAAGCCTGTGTTGCCATCTCAGGAAGAAGTGGCTGCAAATGGCCCTTCTCGTAGTGCCAAGTTACGGGTAATACGAAAGTTAAAAGAACTTGACCAGGAGACATCACGGATGATTTCTCCTGTTGAAGAATAAAATGGAGTTTATAATGGAAAAGGAAAGTGCATTGGCAAAAGGAGTTGCCATTTGCTTTGCTGTCAGCATTCCTCTTTTACTTGCTGTAAACGGGATTCAGGCTCGGCAATTTGCCCAGTTGAAGGGTGAAATTGCTAGTCTGGAGCGTGAACAGGCTGAATTGGTGGAAGAAAACAAGAGCCTGATTACAGGAATCAGTGTTCTAGCAGGTGCAGACAGAATCGAGGCCCTCGCCTCAGGTCAGCTGGGAATGCGCCCTGCTGAAAGTAGCGAAATCATCCGTGTTGAAATGGGTGGTCGCTAGCTCGGCTGGTGCAATCCATCCGGTTTGGTAGTTGGGGGGAAGCTACCAAATAAAAGGACTTGGTCCAATTTTTATGCAAAGTGGATACTCAATCTTGATTATCCAGAAGGATAGCTGTTGGGCTGTTCTTGGTCGCTACAATTGTGGCGGCAAGCCTGTTATATTGTTGTGGGAGCGTTAATAACAGTGGAACGCATAGTGGGTGGAGAAACACCCAAAAGGAATGGATCTTGCAGTAAGATGCAAGCCATTTCACAAACATCTTTATTGTCTCTTTTTGAACTCCTGGCCGCCACTGGCGGAATTACTGTTTTGGGATGTCCTGAGCAAGATTTTTTCTTTGATTCTGTGGCAACAGACAGTCGTAATGTCATGGCGAGAGGAATGTTCATTCCTTTAGTTGGTGAATTTCAGGATGGCCATAAATATATTCCTGCAGCTTTGGAGAAAGGGGCTACTGTTGTGTTTGTAAACAAGGATTTTGCCAGTTCCTCCTTGGAACAAATTAAAGAATGGCACCAAGGTTTTCCAACTACAACCTTTGTGGCAGTGGATCATACCATGTATGGCTTGCAGGCTGCTGCTGCCGCTTATGTAAAGAAATTTCCTCAGCTGATTCCCATTGGAATCACTGGCTCTAGCGGAAAAACAACTACAAAGGAAATTCTTGCTTCTCTTTTGTCTACTCGTTATGAAGTGGTAATGAATAAAGGAAATTTGAACTCAGAAACTGGGCTTCCCTTGTCCTGCTTTGAAATTCGCCCTCATCATCAGGTGGGAGTTTTTGAGCTTGGCATGAATAGACAGGGGGAAATGGCAGAGATTGCTGGTGTTCTTTCTCCTAAACTTGGAGTTATTACCAACATTGGAACTGCCCATATCGGGATTCTCGGCAGTAAGGATAAAATAGCACAGGAAAAAAAGCAAATTTTTTCAAATTTTTCAGAAGATTCTCTTGCCTTTATTCCTGCAATGGATTCTTACAGGGATTTCCTAAAAGAAGGACTTGCCGGAAAGGTTATTGAATATGATTCCACCATGGTATCTTCCGTAAGGTCTCAGGGACTTGATGGAACCTTCTTTGATTACAAGGGAGTAACCATGAACTTGCCCCTGCCTGGTAAGGCTAATTTCTACGATGCCTTGGCAGCTCTTGCCGTGGCCCAGGAGTTGGGACTGACTCCAGAAGAAATACAGAAGGGCTTTGCAAAGGTTAAGCCTCTGTTTGGTCGTAGTGAAGTTTTACGAGGTGATGTTACCTTTATTCAAGATTGCTACAATGCAAATCCAGATTCCATGGAAGCTGCCCTTGATTTTTTCTGTGACCTAGAGCTTGATTGCGGACGAAAAGTTTTAGTAATTGCAGATATGCTGGAGCTTGGAGCTACCAGTGAAGCAGCTCATCAAAAGGCTGTAGCTCAGGCCAAAAGAACAGGCTCCTCCTTGATGCTCTTTCTGGGAGATGCCATGAGTGCAGCTGCAAATCAAGGAACTGACCTTGATACAACTGTGGTGGCCCTAGCTGGAAAGGATGAACAAACTATCCAAAAAGCTGTGACAAGGCTTTCTTCCTTCTTGCAAAAGGGGGATGTGGTGCTTTTAAAAGGTTCTCGTGGTATGGGCTTGGAGCGTATTACTACTGCCTTGCAGCTTGATTTTCAATCTGTGGTATCGGGAGGCGGGGAATGAACGTAAGAAAGCTCTTTGCTGAACGGCCTCTTATAAAAGGGAGATACATCGATACAGGTTTGTTGATAGCTATAATTCTTTTGTGGGGTTTAGGTTTACTATTGCTTTATATCTGCTCCGCTGAATATGGGATGAAATACTTTGGAAGTTCCCATTATTTTATTAAGCGACAGTTAATTATGTCTGGGGTAGGAGTAGTGGTGATGATTGTTACCTTCCTTCTTCCCCAGCAATTTATTCGCAAGTGCCTCCCCATTATTATGGCTGGAACCTTTATTTTTTGTATTCTTCCCTTTATTCCAGGAATCGCTGCTCCTCGTAATGGAGCACGTCGTTGGATTTCTCTTCCATTTTTAGGAGATACCTTCCAG
This sequence comes from Spirochaetaceae bacterium, assembly GCA_017646305.1. The sequence goes on along the minus strand of JAGCMR010000231.1, from coordinate 3,697 downwards.
CCTTCTGAACTAGCAAAAATTGCGATAGTGTTATTCATTGCCAACTGGTTTGATAAATTTATGAAAACTCCAGATGATAAATATCGCAGTTTGTTTCCACCAGTTTTCACTCTCTGTATTTTTACTGCCATAGTAATTGGTCAGGATGACTTTTCTACTGCCCTGTTGATTTTTGCTATAGGCTTTTTAGTGATGTATGTAGCTGGAGCTCGACTAGGGCCCCTTGTGCCCTATATGTTGTTGGCGGCAGTGGGCATGATTCTTTTTGTATTTACCTCGGATTTCCGGGTAAATCGTCTTATTGCCTTCATCAATCCTAACTACGATACCCATGGATATAATTACCAGACTGCTGCGGCTCGTACTGCCATTAGCGATGGAGGTGTTTTAGGAAATGGATTTGGTGCTGGCTTAGACAAAATTAACCTAGTACCAGAAATTCATACCGACTATATTTTTTCTGGTTGGGCTGAATCCATGGGATTTCTTGGTGTCTTGGGATATTTTTTGATTTTGGCTTTTTTTGCCTGGAGAGGTTATACTTTGATGATGGAGAGCAAGAACAAGTTTTCTTCCCTGCTGGCTTTTGGGTTGACTACAAGCATCCTCATTCAGTCTTTGATGAATTGCGGTGTAGTTAGTGGAGCCTTACCAGTTACGGGAATAACCTTGCCCTTCTTTTCATCGGGAGGATCCTCTTTGCTGGTAACGTGTTGTATGTGTGGTCTTTTGCTGAACGTATCTTATCATAATAGTATTGAAGCAATTGACGAAGTATAAGTAAGGGATTTTTTTATAGATAGCGAGAGGATTGTATGAGTGACAGTATGACATATTCTGATAGTAGGATCTTTATGGCAGAAGATGAGCGAAAGGCTTCTAGAACTGATAGAAAATTCAAGGCCTTAAAATTCGTTGTTGGAGCCCTGTGTCTTATTCTTTTGGTGGAGGTAGTACTCTACACTGTAATTATTCCCTCTAAGGCTCCAGTAAAGATTTCTTTTTCTGGTTTGCAAATGTATTCACCAGAAGAAATGTGTCATATTCTCAATACCAATTCTAACCAGACCTGGAGTAACTTTGACTCAGCCCAGGCAGCTGCTGTATTGGCCGATTGTCCTTGGATTGAATCTGTTTCTGTGGAAAAGAAGTTCCCTGACAGTGTTGCCATTTCAGTAAAGGAACGTGTTCCAGTGGCTGCTACCTTGCTGAATATAAACGGAAAGACTATTCCTGTTCAAATTGATGAGTCTGGTGTACTATTTACCGCAAAGACTGGAGCCTCCATTAGCCATCTTCCTTTGATTTCTGGTTTACCTGTGGAAAGTTTTAATGATGGAATGCGACTCCCCAGTATCTACAAGAACTTTATTGAACAGTTGGCAAAGATTCAGCGTTTACCCCAGAAATATTTGGCAACAATTTCTGAAATCCATGTAAACGCCAAGGAATATGGTGGATTTGACTTGATTTTGTATCCAGTTCACTCCCATACACGGGTTCTAATGGATAGAACTTTTAGTGAGGATTCGTTACAATACATGGTAGTTGTCCTTGATGTGGTGAATTCCCTTGGATCAAATATTTATGAAATTGACTTGCGCTATGGGTCAGTTTCCTTTCGTACAAGGGTCCAGTAGTTTGGGAAAAGCCTTTTGATATTTTTTAAGAAAGGGCTCTGTGGGAGGTTGTTTTGAGTGATGTTATCGTCGGTCTTGATATTGGTTCACACTATATCAGGACAGTTATAGGCGAATATACAGATACGAATACGTTTCAAATTATAGGCTTGGGAAAGGTTCCTTCTCCAGGACTGCGTAACGGAACTATTGTCAATATAGAATCCACCATGAATGCTATCAAGCAATCTATTGAAGATGCGGAAATGGATTCTGGTTGTGAGGTTCATTCCTGTGTTCCAGCTATAGGTGGTATACAAATTAAAAGCTGGGATTCTAACGGTATGGTACAGGTGGCTGGTAGTAAGGGAATCACTCCTCGGGAAATTACGGAACAGGATATGGCTGATGCCATTGAGGTGGCTCGTTCTCTTCCCATTCCTCCCGATAGACAGATTCTCCACGTAGTACCCCGATATTATAGCGTTGATAAGCAGGAGCAGGTAAAGGATCCCAAAGACATGCTGGGAGTAAAGCTAGAGGTAGAAACTCACGTTATTACCGCTTCCTGTACTTCGGTAAAAAATATTCAGAATTGTATTGGTAGAGCTGGCTACAAGTCTGAAGGTATGATGCTTAAAACCCTTGCTGCTACCAAGGCTGTTATGACAAAGGATGAGTTAGAATTAGGTTCCATTCTCATTGACATGGGAGGTGGTACCACCGATGTGTTGGTGTTGTTAGGTGGTGCTCCTATTTGTTCCTTGTCCATTCCCGTTGGTAGTTCCTTCATTACCAATGATATTGTTTATGTTAAGGGAATTGCCTACGACACAGCAGAAAAAACAAAGATTAAATACGGTTGCTGCTGGGAACCACTTCTTGATGAGGATGAGGAGGTAGTAATTCCTGGAATTGGAGGACGTGGACCAGAATCTATTTCCCGAAAGGAATTGTGCCAGATTATTCAGGCTCGAGTAGAAGAGATTTTTAATATGGTTCGAGTGGAAATTAAGCAGCAGACGAAGCTCACCCAGCTTTCTGGTAATGTAGTTTTAACTGGTGGTGGTGCCCAGCTTATGGGAATCGTGGAGTTGGCACAAAAGGTTTTTAAAACTACTGCTGTTCGTATTGGCACACCAGGTAATTTTGGTGGTAAAACTGAGGTATATCGTACCCCAGAATATGCTACTGTCATTGGCTTGTTGTTGGGAAGCAATGAATCTCGTCGTCGTATTGATACAAAGCGGAACAAGCAATATAATAGGACAGAAGAAGCAAAATCAAAGTCAACTACTTTAAGTTGGCTCGGTAATATTTTCAAAGAGTTTTTCTAATTTTTCATAGAAGCAATGTTTGGGTTGGGAGGAATATATGCTTGAAGGATTGTCGGTAGAAAGTGCGGAATCCATGATGAAGCCTACTGTTATAAAGGTTGTTGGTTGTGGAGGCGGTGGATCCAATGCTGTCAATAGAATGATAGAAAACGGTCTTGCAAATGTTGAGTTTATTGTTATCAACACAGATCTTCAGGCATTAGGTCATTCTCAGGCTCATAGAACTATTGGTATCGGATCAAAGATTACTGGTGGACTTGGTGCTGGAGGAAAACCTTCCGTTGGAGAGGCTGCAGCCCAGGAAAGTGAGGATCTTATTAAGGATGCACTGCAAGGTGCAAACATGGTCTTTGTAACTGCTGGAATGGGTGGAGGTACTGGTACTGGTGCAGCTCCTATTGTAGCACGGGTTGCAAAGCAGCTAGGGGCTCTTACGGTGGGTGTAGTTACTAAGCCCTTTGAGTTTGAAGGACGTGTAAGAATCAACAACGCTGAGGAAGGAATTAGAAAGCTCCACGAAGAGGTTGACTCCCTTATTGTTATTCCCAATGAAAATCTTCTGAAAACCATGGATAGACGGACTCCTGTAAAGCAGGCCTTCTTAAAGGCTGACGATGTTTTGCGTCAGGGTGTACAGGGAATTTCCGATGTTATTACAAAACCAGGTCTTATTAACCTAGACTTTAATGATGTTCGTACCACCATGGAAGGAAAGGGTGATGCAATTATGGGTATTGGTGT
>JAGCMR010000026.1 GCA_017646305.1 Spirochaetaceae bacterium | reverse complement strand
TGAGTTTGAGAAGCGGCAATTAGAGCTTACCTATTACACTTCTGCAGAAAAGGATCCTGTTTTTGAACAGGGGTACCAGTTTGTAAAACCTGAGTTCATTGGAGAGGGAAACAAGGCCTTTGTTCGGTTGAACATGCTTTCTGCTGGCGTGGTGCTTATGACCACCCCAGGCCTGAATGTGTATCAGCTTAAGCGGAGTAAGCGAGTTAAGCATTATGCCCATGTAGTTCATGCCACAGGTGATGCTACCTTGTATCGTCTTTTTGGTGTAGACTATTTTGATTCAGTGTTGCTGACGGGGGATTATCAGGCAGCAGATATTCGTACATTGGAAGAACAGCGGGGGCTTCCAGCTAAGGAGCTCGTTTCCGTAGGTTGTCCCTATCTTGATATATTGCAAGAAAAAATCGCTGCTGTATCATCAGAGGAAAATCATCCTTTTACAGTTTTGGTGTCTCCTTCTTGGGGAACAGCTGCTTTACTTTCCCGCTATGGGGAAAAGCTTTTGGATCCCTTGGTGGACACTGGTTGGCGTATCATTATCCGTCCCCATCCCCAGTCCAAGAAGTCTGAATCAGAACTTTTGACTCGGCTGGAATCACGGTACAAGGATAAAGCCAATGTGGAGTGGGATTATGAGCGGGATAATATTTATGCCATGAAGAAATCTGATATTATGATTTCTGATTTTTCTGGCATTATCTTTGACTATACCTTCCTGTGCGATAAGCCTGTGATGTACTCTGTTGGACAGATTGATTTACGAGCCTATGATGCCTATGACATCAACCAGGGTAAGGACTTGTGGCAGTTTAAGATGCTTGAGAAAATGGGAATTGCCTTGGAAGAATCTGATTTTGGTAGGATTCGGCAGGTGATTGAATCTGTAAAAGATAATCCCCAACTAGCTGCAGCCCGCAAGGAAGCTAAAGAGTCCGCTTGGATGTACCAAGGTAATGCCGGCAAAGAAATTGTTGATTTTATGGTACAAAAAGCTGCAACCCTATAAGTTGTCACCTCGTACATATCTATAGAATCGTCAAATCTAGTGTGAATGAAAATTCATGGTAGGTTTGGCGATTTTTTTTGAAAAAAGAGAAAAAACGTATTATTGTGCTTGTTCAATTTAATGTAATTATGTTATAATTTTGAACATAATTAATTTTGGCAGGTTGAAATTATGGCTGAAAATAAATTAAAGATAGAAGCTTTGAACAAAAATTTTGGTTCAAGGTCTGTGCTGAAAAACTTGAACTTTCAGGTACAGAGAGGAGAATTCCTTTCCATTTTGGGGCCCTCTGGATGTGGAAAAACCACCTTGTTGAGAATCCTCATTGGTTTGGAGCGAGCTGACAGTGGAATTATCCTCAAGGACGGAGTTGATGTTACCTCTTTTCATCCTTCCAAGCGAGGAATGGGAATTGTTTTTCAGAATTACGCCCTGTTTGAAAATATGACTGTATTACAGAATGTGGAATATGCCTTGCTTCGTGATAAGGAACGTCGTAAAACTCAATCTGTGGCGGAGATTCGTAGCCTTGCAGAAAGAGCCATTGCTGATGTAGGGTTATCAGACCACCTCAGTAAGCGGCCAGCCCAGCTTTCTGGTGGACAACAGCAACGAGTAGCCATTGCTCGTACCCTTGCCATGAATCCTGAAATCATTCTTTTTGATGAACCTATGAGTGCTTTGGACGTGGATACTCGGCTTTCTCTCCGTTCAGAGCTTAAACGAATTCAAAGTGTGTACGGAAGCACCATGATTTATATTACTCATGATCAAGAAGAAGCCTTTGCCATGTCTGACCGTATCATGGTCATGGATTCTGGTATTATTCACCAGCTAGATACACCAGAAAATATTGTGGCCAATCCTGCTGACGATTTTGTTTCTTCCTTTGTGCTTAATAATTTGAAGATTAAGCTGGATTCCTTAATCAAGTATGTTCGGTAAGCCTATGTTTCGTCGTTCGTATTCTTTGGATAGTGGTAGAACGGTACTAACAAAGACAGTGTTAGCCACCTTCTTTGTGGTAGTGGTAATTCTGCCCCTCGGCGTCATGCTGAGTTATCTGTTTCGTGTGGATGCAGGTAAGTTAGTAACATCTCCTCAGTTTATTTCAGCCTTAAAGAATTCTCTGTTTTCTACCTTAGTAGCCACTCTGATTTCTGTGGTGGTGGCCTATGTTCTGGCACTGTGCGTCGTCCGTACCCAGGTAAAGCATAAAACCATTATAACGGTACTGCTGACCCTCCCTATGTTGATTCCCTCTGTATCTCATGGTATGGGATTGATTCTCTTATTTGGTTCTAATGGTTTAGTTACTACTACCTTAGGATTGCATTCTTCTATCTATGGTTTTAAGGGTGTAGTACTGGGATCTGTAATGTATTCTTTTCCTGTGGCGTATTTGATGATTTCAGATATTCTGCGGTATCAAGATTATACTCCCTACGAAGCTTGCAAAGTATTGAATCTCCGCGGTTGGGCACAATTTAAGGCGGTAACCTTGCCGTACTTAAGAAAACCTATGATTTCTGTATTTTTTGCCACCTTTACCATGATTGTTACAGACTATGGTGTTCCCCTGATGATTGGTGGAAAATACATGACCTTGCCTGTGTTGATGTATCAAGAAGTGATTGGATTATTGGATTTTGGAAAGGGTGCGGTAATTGGTGCCTTTTTCTTAATTCCTGCGGTAATTGCCTTTATCCTAGATCAAATGAACAAGGACAAGGCTGCTACAACTTTTACTAAAAAGCCATTTCCTTCTAAAGTATCACCATTGTTTCTTAGTTTTTCTTATGTTATTTGTGTTGTTGTGAGCTTGTTTGTTCTGTTACCAGTCCTATCCTTCATTGTGCTCAGTGTTATCAAGAAGTATCCTATCAATATGACATTTACCTTCAGTCATATTCTTAAAACCTTAAATACTGGTGGCCTGCAATATTTAGGAAATTCTTTGCTTATTGCCTTATTTACTTCCGTGATAGGAACTATTTTTGCCTTTAGTACTGGTTATTTGTCTGCTCGGTCAAAGGGTAAAACTTCTAAATTCTTGCACATGATGGCGATTACTGCTTTGGCTATTCCAGGATTGGTACTTGGTTTGTCTTATATGCTCTTTTTTAAGGGAACCTTCCTATATGCCACCTTTGCCATTTTGATTCTCGTCAATATCATGCACTTTTTTTCTTCTCCCTATTTAATGGCTTACAATTCTTTTTCTAAAATCAATGTGAATTTGGAATCAGTAGCTCAAACTCTAGGAATTGGAAGACTAATGCTGGTGCGGGATGTGTTTATTCCTCAAATGAGAGGGACAATTTTGGAAATGTTTTCCTATTTTTTTGTTAATTCTATGATGACAATTTCTGCTGTATCCTTCCTTGCTACTGCTTCTAACAAGCCCTTATCATTGATGATAAACTTGTTCCAAGCTCAGATGGTAGTGGAAGGTGCTGCCTTTGTATCGCTGGTAATATTAACTGTTAACATATTGATGAAATTTATTGTCTATCTTTTGAATAAAAAACTCAAAGGATAAATTTAGGAGGAAATAATGTTATTGTTCAAGGAATTTGAAATTTTACGTGTTTCTGAATCTGAGAAGGAACGTCTTTCCCAAAGGGGGTTTTCAAAAAAAACAGGTTTATCTGTTGGAACAATAAATGCCACCATAATGCAACTGGAAGAAAAGGGGCTTTTGGCAGATGGGATGATTACTCAGGCAGGACTTGAAGCCTTGGAGCCCTATCGAGTAAAGCGGGCAATTTTTATTGCTGCTGGCTTTGGTTCTCGCATGGTTCCCATCACCTTGAATACACCTAAGCCATTGGTTCGGGTGAAAGGTGAGCGAATTATTGACTCTATTTTGGATGCAGTTGTGGCAGCTGGTATAGAAGATATTGTAATTGTGCGTGGATATCTTTCTGAGCAATTTGACCAGTTGTTGTATAAGTATCCAAATATCAAGTTTGTGGAAAATCCTGCATACAATGAAGCAAATAATATTTCTTCTGCCATGTGTATCCGTTATCTTTTAGGCAACTCATATGTTTGTGAAGGAGATATTCTTTTACACAATCCCAAAATTATTCAGAAATACCAGTATCAGTCAAACTACTGCGGAATAAAAGTAGATAGAACTGATGACTGGTGCTTATTTGAAAATAAGGGACGAATAACTGGTGTTGCTGTTGGTGGGGAGAATTGTCATCAAATGATGGGAATTTCCTACTGGACAGAAGATGATGGAAAGCGACTAGGGGACTGTATCAAGAAAGTGTATGAAATGCCTGGTGGAAAGGAGCGTTACTGGGATCAGGTAGCATTACAGTACTTTGTAGATGACTTTAATATTGCTATTCGTGAATGTTCTGCTGAGGATTTTATCGAAATAGATACCTTTAATGAACTTAAAGCTATAGATAGCGTCTATGACGTTTAATAAGGAGAATTTGTATGAAGAAATTGAAATTAGTTTTACTAAGTTTGGTAGTGTTGGTAGCTTTAACGAGCTGTGGAAAAAAGGGAACAGACATTGTTATTTATTCCTGTGCAGAAGATTATCGTAACGAGTTTTATCTGGCAGAGCTACAAAAGCAGTTCCCTGACTACAATTTTACCTTGGATTATCAGGGAAGTGGACCAGCTGCTGCAAAGCTCAAGGCAGAAGGATTACAGACTCAGGGTGATATTTTGCTCTCTTGGGACTATACTTATTTGGAAATGCTTACAGATTTTTTAGCTGATATGAGCTATTTTGATGATTCAATTTTCTTGGATGATATGAAAGTTCCATCAAAAAGATTTGTAGGTGAATACAGAAATTCTGGTGCTGTTGTATTTAATACAGAATTGCTTGCAGAAAGAAATCTCCCTGAACCAAGTTCTTATGCAGATTTGATAAAGAGTGAATATAAAGGTTTGCTTTCCATGCCCAATCCTAAAAGCTCTGGAACTGGTTATATGTTCTTGAAAAATTTAGTAAATGCATGGGGTGAACAGGAGGCATTCACTTATTTTGACAATTTTGCTGAAAATATTGTGCAGTTTACTTCTTCTGGTTCAGGTCCTTTGAACGCACTGGTACAAAAAGAAGCTGCCATTGCATTGGGTATGACTGGTCAAGCTGTAACTATGATAAATGAAGGAGCTCCCTTAAAAATCGTATTTTTTGAAGAAGGAGCTCCCTGTTCCTTGTATGGTCATGCTATGACAAGAAAGGCTGAAGGCCGAGAAGATTATGATAAGCTTAAGGAAGTATTTGATTATTTGGTAAAGGTAGTAACTCCTGCCTGTGATGCCAAGTTCTTCCCAGAACAGGTTTTTGTGGACAAGGTTTTTTCTCTTCCCAACTATCCAGAAAACATTCCCTACGGAGATATGAGCAACAATTCCACCGAGGAAAAAACTCGCCTCCTAGAAAAATGGATGTACTAACAACCTAAAACAATCAACCTACAGCCAGCTTGGAAATACCAGGCTGGCTTTTTTATGTGTGAAAGTGGTAGCAGGTAACTCTCCCTTGTCCAGCAGTATAGCCGATGAACAAAAGAACGGAGCAGGGGAACCTCTAATGCTGGCACTTTTGCGGGGGCAAAAGTGAGACTCGCTAAAATCGCTCAATATATCGCGATTTTTCAGCTTTCAGCTGTCGCTCCTTGCAGCGGTTTCGCAGGGGCTCAACCGAGACTCGCTAAAATCGCTTAATATATCGTGATTTTCCGGCTTACAGCCGTCGCTCCCTATCTACCCACAGTATAGCCCAATGAACGAACGAGTTGGGGCAACAGGGAAGTCCCCTGAGCAGCCGAACTGTGAGCGTAGCGAAGTGCGAGGCTGATTAGGGTTTCCCTGTTGCCCCTTTTACTTTCAATTCACCTATGCTATACTGCCATCATGAAAACTCACGCAAT
>JAGCMR010000025.1 GCA_017646305.1 Spirochaetaceae bacterium | reverse complement strand
TCGTACAGCAAAACGCAGCAGCTTCCGAGGAATTGGCACCTATGGCAGAAGAGCTGACAACCCACTCTCAGTCACTGTTGTATACTATCAGTTTCTTTAGACTGGATGCAAAAACCATGAGAGCAGCAGGATTACAAGCTGGAACAACACCTACAGTGAAGAAGAACACCACTGTTGCTCCTGCACCAGCTCGACAGGTAAAGGCAACGGTAAACACAGTGAAATCAAGCTATGGGCAGGGAGCCACCACTTTTACCCCCAGCGATGATTTCAGCGACATGGATTTTGAAGAATTTTAGTTTACACTAAAATTATACACACCCCAGGCTGGCCAGAGAATTCTGGTCAGCCTTTTTTTGTATAAAACAACGGAGCCGGTACTGAGGTACTGGCAGGGTCTGCCCTAGGTACTTACTGACAAGGCCTACCTCAGGTACTTTCTGGCAGGGTGGCAAAATTAAAGCGTTCTACAAAACGAAGTAACTCTCGTTGCCGCTCTTCTGTCCAGTCACACTGAAAAATTTCTACATACCGCCCCTTTTTTTGTCCGTACACAATGAGACTATATTCAATCATATTCCAGATATTTGTGCTGTTTTGATGGCGAGCATTGAGGGAAACTTCTTCTCTACTCCGAGCCCCAGGACGCAGGGCGTAGACATTACACCGATATTTTTTCAGAACAAGAACATGGTACCCCCTTTGTCGTAACTGTTCTTCTGCCAGATTATCTTCAATGATATTGATAAAATCTTTTCGCTTTCTCATATATAGGATACAAGGAAAAATAAAGCAAATTAAAACAAATATAACTATCATGGAGGTAGTTGGGATAAACATAATAATCTCCTCATTACTGAATTTCGATTCTGGGTAAAATTGTACACTGAGTACGAGTACAATGCAAGTTCAAATAAAATACAATACATTTGACAAGAGTATAAATATATACTATACTAATGTCAAGATGAATACAGAGCGAACCTATGCAGCCATAGATCTCAAGAGTTTTTACGCCAGCGTGGAATGTGTGGAACGGGGACTTGATCCTATTACCACCTGCCTAGTGGTGGCAGATCCTAGCCGAGGAAAAAACACCATCTGCTTAGCCGTAACTCCAGAATTGAAGAAATACGGGTTAAGTGGACGTTGCAGAATGTTCCAAGTGTTGCAAAAGGTGGAGGAAATACGACGACAAACTGGAAAAAAGATTGAATACATTGTAGCTCCCCCACGAATGGCTCTCTATATGGAGTATTCTTCTCGTATTTATGGAATATACCTTAAATATTTTTGCCACGAAGATATCCATGTGTATTCCATTGATGAGGTATTCATCGATTTAACCACCTATCTTCCATTGTATAAAAGCGACGGAGAAAGTCTGTGTCGCAGAGTGATTTTAGATGTGTTTAACACCACAGGTATTACGGCTACAGCAGGCCTTGGTCCTAATCTTTTTTTATGCAAGGTGGCTATGGATATTATGGCAAAACGGACACCACCAGATCAGTGGGGAGTAAGAATCGCCTTGCTGGATGAAATAAGTTTTCGCCAAAAATTATGGAACCATCGTCCTTTGACAGATTTTTGGCGAATTGGCCCAAGGACCGCCCGCCGCTTGGAAAAAAATTGCCTCTTTACCTTGGGAGATGTTGCTCGCCGTTCACTGACTCCTGCAGGAGAGCGAAAACTCTACAAGATTTTTGGCATTGACGCAGAAATCCTCATTGACCATGCTTGGGGATACGAGCCTTGTACCATGGCCCATATCAAAAACTACAAACCAGAGAACAAAAGCATTGTGTCAGGACAGGTGTTACCCCATCCCTACCCCTTTCAACAGGCACGACTGGTGGTTCAAGAAATGACAGAGCTCTTGGCCCTAGAATTGATGGAGCAGGGACTGGTGGCCCCGCAATTCAGTTTAGGGGTGGGCTACAATGCTTGTAAAGAAGGTGATGGCTATAATGGCCCTGTGAGAATAGATCATTACGGCAGAATAGTTCCAAAGTCCGCCCATGGGAATGCCTTTATCGGAAAACCCACCTGCCTTGCATCCATTATGGTGGCAGCAATACTCCAAGTTTTTGACAAGATAGTGAATCCCAATCTCCTCGTTCACCGCATCCATATTTGTGCCGTAAACCTAGTCCCCAAAACTTCGGTACAACCAGAACTTTTTGACCAAGATGAAGTCCTCAAAAAAGAAGATAATCTTCAGTCAACCCTACTGCGGATTCACCAAAAATTTGGCAAAAATGCCGTCATTAAGGGCCACGATTTGGAAGAAGGAGGAACTAAGCGGGAGCGAAACCAACAGATTGGAGGCCACCGAGCATGAAGGAAACAGAAAACTATCCAGAAAATCATGAGGCCATTATCTACACTCACTGGCCACAGGTGTCACGGCGGAAAAGGATGCCTTTGGAAAGCCGAGCCAAGATATTCATGCCCTTTTCCGCCTTAAAGGGACTTACCCAAGCGATTCAGCGTCAGGTGCAGGCTCAGGAGAATCAGCAGGACCCTCCCCCTGAACCTCTCCCCACAAGGCCCCACCAATATAGGAGGTAAGACGCTGGGCAAGTTCTGCAAAATCAAGCTGGCACTGGAGAAAGTGGTCTGCCTCTGCTTTATCAAAAACCAGCTCCTTTGTAACACAGGCAAGAGTCAGCGGAGAAGTCATATTCTTGAGCATGTGCCAAAAAAT
>JAGCMR010000230.1 GCA_017646305.1 Spirochaetaceae bacterium | reverse complement strand
TGGCCTCTTGGCGGATAATTCGTGTCCATTCCTTTAATCGCTGGCTGGGGCTCAGGTTTGAGTGAAGAATAGCTACCGTATCGCCGAATCGCCGCACCACTGATTCCACCACCTGATGGGTGAGGCTGATTTCTGGCACCTAATAGATGATGCCCTTTCCTTGTGCAAGGATTCTTTCTGCAACGGAAAGAAAAACTTCAGTCTTTCCTGTGCCAGTGGGCCCATAGAGGTAGTGAATGGGAGAGCCTTGCTGTTTTTCTTCTGGACTTGGAAGAAGGATAGCATCTACTGCCGCTTGCTGCTCCTGGGAAAGGGTGCAGGGCTCAAATTCCAAACCACCTTCGCTGAGGGAAAGACCTGGTCCCTCTGTTTCTCGCTTGCCAGAGGGAATCATGGTGGCAAGGGCTTCTCCCTGGGTACAAAAATAATAGTGAGCCATCCAGCGGGCAAGCTTCAGATGTTCCTGGGAAAACACTGGCTGGGAATCAAGGATTTTTAATATGGGCTTTATCTTTTCTACAGAAACGGCAAGATTTTCAGGGAGCTTTTGATGCAAAGCCACCACAAATGCAATCATTCGTCGATTTCCAAAACGAACTTCCACCCGCTTTCCCACTGCAATCTCCTCTGTCAATTCTGGAGGGCAGCTGTAGGTAAAGCTTTGGGGAAGGGGCACATTCACCAAGGTTTCTAGATACAGTTGATTTTCATTCTGATTCATCATAGGTTTTTATCCTATTGCAGAAAGGCTCTGTCGTAGTCGGGATGGAGCTGTGTTAGGTGGGTTCTAAAAATCTTCAAGTCCTCCCAGGCTGGCCTCTTGAGATCCTGATTTCGCAGCAGAGCACTGGGATGGTAGGTAGCCATCAGAGGGATGTTGTTGTAGCTAAGGATTTTTCCCCGCAATTGTCCAATACCTTGACTTGTTTGTAGCAGGTTTTGTATGGCAATTCGCCCCACCGCAAGAATCATGGTGGGCTTTAAAATGGCAATTTGGGCTTCAAGATAGGAGCGGCAAGCATCGCTTTCTTCTGGCTCTGGGTCACGGTTTTTAGGTGGACGACATTTTACAATGTTGGCAATATAGCAGTTGGTGCTTCGAGAAAGATTGATGGCTGCCAGCATCTTATCCAAAAGCTGGCCTGCAGGTCCCACAAAGGGCAAGCCCTGGGCATCCTCGTCAGCTCCTGGCCCTTCTCCAATCACCAGAACTGCTGGATTTAACACACCTGTTCCCGGTACTGCTTGGGTTCGTCCTTTACAGAGCTTACACCGATGACACTGTTTGATTTGAGCTTCTAGCTTTGCTATAGCTTCCTGCCGATGGGAAATCTCCTCCAATGATGCCTCTTGAAACTGCCGACCTTGAATCTGCGGAGCTGAAACATCTGTAGTGTCTTGGAAAGAGACTTCTTGTACAGATTCCTGATGAAGGACAAGTTCTTGGTCGTCAGTAAAAGCAGGAATTTCACCGTTAAAGCTGGCAGAAGGGTAGCCCTGGGCCCAAGCGGAAATGGTACGAAGATTGGAATATAGTTGATTTTTTTCAGCGGCAGTCATTCCTTTGATGATATACCAAAGAGGTGCTTTATGCAAGAAAGAACGGAACTATGAAAACAGTTGAAAAATTCACTATCCCTTGACATGTTTCTTCCTATACGTATAATAGATACGTAAAATTTTTTGAAAAGCATCTACGAATAAGGAGTTCCCATGTCAGGACATAGTAAATGGGCTACAATTAAACACGCAAAGGGCGCTGCAGACGCTAAGCGAGGCCAGTTGTTTACAAAATTCATTAAGGAAATCTCTATTGCCGCTCGCATGGGTGGTGGAGATCCTGCTGCCAATCCTCGATTGCGTACTGCAATCCTCAAGGCACGTGCTGCAAACATGCCTAAGGATAATATTGAGCGTGCTATTAAAAAGGGTACCGGAGAATTAGGTGGTGCCTCTTACGAAGAGAAGTTGTATGAAGGTTATGGACCAGGTGGAGTTGCCATCTTGGTTGAAGTTCTTACCGATAATAACAACCGTGCTGCTGC
>JAGCMR010000229.1 GCA_017646305.1 Spirochaetaceae bacterium | reverse complement strand
GGATTAAGTGCGATTTTAGGTTCCAGTACCTTGGGATTAGAATATGGAAGGATGCTATACATTATGAATCCTTCCAGTGAGGCACGAAAGGCATTGGAGTCCACAGGATTTATGGATATGTTTAATATAATTTTCAGTATAACAGAGGTAGTTTAGTTGAATAAATGGGTCAGTATAATCATAGTAACGCTTTTATGTGTGAGCTCAGCTGCTTGTCAGCGAGGAAAGCCTATTACTGTGAAAAATGTTGAAAGTAAAAATTTAAATCAAGAGGAATCACTGGCCGTAGTACAGGAAGCACAATCTCCAGAAATGGAAAAATTGATTCGAGTGTTTGCTTCTCTGTCTCAGCGAACCCGTGACGGTATTATAAACGGAGATTCCTTGGATTTTTTAGCTGATTTACAGCATGTTTTGGCAGAGGATACAGATGATCTTTTGACATTGGTGGACAAGCAACACTATCTTGCCGCCGATTTTGTTCCTGCAGATATTGTTGCCCTTAAGGCCAATGATTTTTATCTTTTGAATCGTAATGATCTTTCCTTGAGAGTTCCTGTAGAGATTGCTTTACGAAAAATGGCTTCGGCGGCAAAGAATGATGGAATTAACTTGGTAGTAAGTTCCACCTATCGTTCTTATGATTATCAAAAAAACTTGTACGAGCGAAATGTTCGGCAATTAGGAAAGGCTGTAGCTGATAGAGAATCGGCTCCTCCTGGAGCAAGCCAGCATCAGCTAGGGGTTGCAGTGGACTTTGGCTCCATTACAGATGAGTTTGCCCAAACAAAGCAGGGACAGTGGCTGGCAGCAAATGCAGGAAATTATGGCTGGTCCTTATCCTTTCCCGACGGCTACGAGGATGTAACAGGTTATCGTTGGGAATGCTGGCATTATCGTTATATTGGTGAACGGGCGGTAGAATTCCAGAGAAAATGGTTTTCCGATGTACAGCAATTTATGTTGGAATTTATTCACGCTTGGAAAACTGTGGAGTAAAAGAAGGTCAGCTGCTGGGAGGCTTCTCGGTAAGCTGACTTTTTTTGTTTTAAATAAAACTTTTTATTTTATAAAGAATTACAGGTCTGATTCTGAAAGGCCGAATTGCTCTTGGGAGTGATGGCCACTATGACCTGCAGGTTCCATGTGGACTACAATGTCATATACTTCGGGAATAGCCTTTCGTACAGCTGTTTCCACCTGTTCTGCTAGCTCATGTGCATCGTGAAGGGTGATGTCAGGATCAACTTCAATATCCATATCAATATCCCATAAAGCAGCAATTTTTCTAATTCGTACACGATGGGGATTAGACACACCTTGTACTGTTTTTACTGCAGTAAAGAGTCGGTGATACAATTCTTTGTCATGGTTCCCGTCCATCAGCTCAAGATTCATCTGCATAAAAATTGAAATGGCATTTTTTAACACCCACAGTCCCACCAAAAAGGCCACTAAGGGGTCAAGAATCGGTAATGAAAATATTCGTGCTCCAGTCAAACCTACCAATACGGAACTGGAGATGATACTGTCGGTGGCCATATTTTTTGCATTAGCAAGAACCATAATGCTGCCAGATTTTCTTCCAAGGTGGTACTGAGACCAAGCTAAAAGTAATTTTCCTGCAATGGAAAGGAGGGTAACAATCAAAAGAATAGTATCCGGAGAAGAAATGGTGGTAGGTTCTGTTGATTGAATTAAGAGAGTAAAGTGCTGAAAGAGTTTGCCACCAGCAGAAAGGCACAGTTGCATTCCGGCATAAAAAATAATAAATGCCACCACCATGGTGGCGGTGGTTTCTGCCCGTCCGTGCCCCCAAGGATGGTTTTCATCTGAGGGCCGATGGATAATCTTACTGATAATCAAGGTCATGCAGGCAATGCTTACATCGGTGGCAGAATCAAGGCCGTCACCAAGGACTGCGAGACTGCCAGCTGCAATACCTACCACTATTTTGATGATAGCCAAGAAAATATTGCCCAAAAGGGCAATCCAGCCAGCCAGAGAAATGAGCTTCACACGGGATGTATCTGAAATATTCTGTGGCTGGCTCATGGATTATTTTACTACAATATTTACAAGCTTGTTTGGAACAACGATAACCTTAACAGGAGATTTGCCTTCCATAAAGCGAATAACTGTCTCACAAGAGAGTGCCTGCTTTTCTAGCTCTGCCTTGTCGGTGTTCATGGCAGCCTGGAAATCTGCTCGTTTTTTGCCGTTAATCTGCACAACGATGGTACAACTATCATCCTGACAAAGCTCTTCTTTATAGGTGGGCCAGCTTTCGTAGGCGATGGTGTTGGTATTGCCAAGCTTTTCCCACAATTCCTCTCCCAAGTGGGGAGCGTAGGGGGAAAGGAGCTTTACAAAGCCACTCCACAGAGCCTTAGGAAT
>JAGCMR010000228.1 GCA_017646305.1 Spirochaetaceae bacterium | reverse complement strand
TGGCCGCTGGATGGATTTGAACAGCGAAAGTATCTATGGCTGTGGTATTTGTTCTTTGCCTAAGCCTGAGTGGGGACGGTATACCCAAAAGGGAGATACCATCTATGCCCATGTGCAGGAAACTCCACTGGGAGCCTTGCCGCTTACTGGCATTCCCCCAGAAAAGCTGGAATCAGTTCACTATCTTGCCAACGGAAGCCAAGTGCGGCCTGGCTATGGATGGAATACTGCCTTGTATAAGGATGTAAGCTTTGTTTCCTTTGGACAAGATCCAGTATTCACCTATCCATTACCAGACCCAGTGGATACGGTTCTAAAGATTAAGCTGAAGAAGAATTAGATTTTCTATGTCTGATTATTCCCAACACCGATGAGGTGATGGCCACCGCTTCATTTATCATGCCTCCAATGGAAAATACAAAGACATTGTAGGCAAGGATAAAGCTACATGAAATTGCCATGCAGTAGCGGGTGGCCTGGGGATTTGTCAGGGACAGGGCGAATGTATTGATAATCAATCCAATCGTAATAAGAATTGAGTAGGTTCCCTCACTGGTAAAAAGGCTTAATCCACCAATAATCACCATTAAAAGATAGGGATAAAACTTGTAGGAAAAAATCTTCTTGTCTCGATTCATAAAGATGAGGTTTCTGATAACACAAACCACATTCAAAATCATTCCCGTAGTGGCACCAATAAAGGCATAATTCAAGAGGATGGCCACTGTTACCAGCAAATTCATAAACAGAATTTTTTTCTGAGTGGGCATTTGGTAGGCCACAAAGGATATTACTACTGCAATCAATCCAAAAATCTGGCCAATAAATTCCATCGCCGTCATTCCTAAAATCATCGTTTCTCCTTGTTCTTTCTTCGCCGCACCACAAACTCTATAGGAACGGCAGTGGTGCAGGTTTCTACCCGCTGTTTATACATTTGTTGTAATTTTTCTTGTACACGTACAGGCTGTTGACCTACTCGAGGCTTTACTGGGATCCAGCTCCCATCTCCTTGGAGCTGATGAGCATGGCTTGTATCTTCAAAATACATGTTGAGAATTCGCTTTATATCTTTAAAAACCTCTTCCTGCAACACTGGGAACATAAGCTCCACTCGTCGCTCCATGTTTCGGGGCATCCAGTCAGCACTGGAAAGATAAAGCTCCTCAGAACCACCGTTTTGGAAAAAGAAGATTCTAGTATGCTCCAAGTAGCGGTCAATGATGCTTACAACTTGGATATTTTCGCTCTGTCCTGGTACACCAGGCACCAGCATACAGATTCCTCGTACATTCAGCAATATCCGCACTCCCTTTTGACTTGCTTCATAGAGCTTTTGGATGATTTGCTGGTCTCCAAGGCTGTTCATCTTGGCGATGATAAGTCCAGGAACGCTTTCGGTAGAAAGGCGAATTTCTCGTTCAATCAACTCAAGGAGTCGGTCTTTTAAGGTGATGGGTGCCATGAGAATCCGTTCCATGGGCAAAATCATGGAGTATCCAGAAACCATGTTGAAAAATAGGGTGGCATCGTTGGCAATTTCTTGGTTGGTGGTAAAGAGGCTCATATCCACATAGAGCTTTGCTGTTTTGTCGTTGTAGTTTCCCGTAGCCAAATGAACGTAGCGGCAAAGTCCACCTTCTTCCTTTCGTACCACCAGCAAAAGCTTTCCGTGAACCTTTAGGTGTACAATTCCCTGTACCACAATAACGCCAGCCTTTTCTAGCTGGTTTGCCCAGGAAAGATTCTGTCGCTCGTCAAAGCGGGCCTTTAGTTCCACAAAAACCGTAACGTGCTTTCCTTTTTTTGCAGCGCGTTCCAAGGCTCGAATAATAGGAGAATTACCGCTTGTTCTGTACAGGGTCATTTTTATGGCCAAGGTATTTGGATCATCAGCTGCATCGTTCAAAAAGGAAATAACAGGATCATAGGATTCAAAGGGAACGTGCAACAGCACATCTCTTCGTTTAAGGATATCCCACAGAGGCTGCCCTTTTTCTAGTAAGGGTGGATAAAAATGCTCCCATTTTTCGTAGGAAAGGGGGATTGCCTGAGGCCATTCTGTTATAGCCAGCAGTGTGGAAGGATCAATAGGGCCTTCTACCGTGTACACATCCTGCTCATTCAAATTTAGCTTTTCTTGGAGAAAGTTTTTTAGGTAGCTGGTGGTTCTAGTACAAAGGAGCCGTACAGGAAGGGATGATTGCCGCTTTTCCAAAACTGCTTCCATGGCCTCGGATAAATCAATGGATTCATCTTCTTCCACTGCAAAATCTGCATCACGAGTTACCTTAAAAAGCATTCCCTCGGTAACCTTGTAGCCAGGAAACAAAAAGGTAGCATATTCATAGATAATGTCATCCAACAGGGTAAACTGCAAGACGATTTTTTCCCCGTTTTCCGAAGGTAGAGCTACAATTCGAGGAATGCTGGCTGGAATCTGTACCAAGGCTACAGGGATTTCCTCTGTAGCTGGTGCTAAGGGATTCTTCTTTCCCTCATTTTTAGAAAGATGTTCTAGAGCAAAGGCTCCGTGAAGCATCAAATTTGAAACATGGGGAAAGCAGGGGCCATCAGTACGAATAGGGGTCAGCAGGGGAAAAATCTCTTGAATAAACTTTGTCTTGGTAAAGGCCTGCTGTCTGTCGTTGTATTTTTTAGAAGGAACGTATTCTATTCCCTGTTCTGCTAACTGAGGAATTACCTGCTCCATAAGGGTTTTATATTGCAGGCTTACAACCTGGTGGGCTCGTGTAGCAATTTTTTCTAGCTGTTCCTTTGGAGTCAGTCCAGCCATATCACGTTGCTCTGGATTATGGCGCATTTGTCGTTTTAATCCAGCCACACGAACCATAAAGAATTCATCAAAATTGGAGGATACAATGGCTAAAAATTTAAGGCGTTCCATGAGGGGAATATCTTGTCGACAAGCCTCATATAAAACTCGATTGTTAAATTCAATCCAAGAAAGTTCCCGATTAAAAAATAATGCTTCCTCTGACATAGTATCTCTCTGAAAAATCTTTTTCTGTGGTCACAGTTCTAGCTCAGCATAACCTTATACCCAAAAACAGCTTCAAATAAGCTGGCCTTTTCTTCCAAGGCTCTCTGTTCTAGAGCTAGAGAATGAGCTCCTGCACACCTAATTATAAGTGTATCGGAATGGAACTCTATGGTAAAGTCTTGAATTTTTTTTCCGTGTCCACGGTCAAGAGCATCTGCAATTCTCAGGAGAGAGGTTAGTTTTAAAACCGTAACTCGGCTTTCTCGGTCTTGCTTTGCAAAGTGAGGTAAATCTCGTGGAGAGGTTTTTCCCCGATGTCCGTAGGATATTTGGGAAATCATATCAATCTGATCTCGGCTCAAACCAAAAATATCAGAATTGCTGATAATGTAGCTACTGTGGAGGTGATGGTCAGCAACTCCAATGAAGACTCCAATATCATGGAGAATGGCAGCTACCTCCAGAATAATTCTTCCCTCTGGAGCTAAGCCTAATTCCTCCTTTAGGCCATCAAAGAGCTTTAATGAAATAACACGAACAGCTTCTGCGTGTTGCTCATCGATTTTGTAGCGACGTGCTAAATTCCATGCAGAAGCGGCAATCTGCCCAAAGAAATTCTCTTGTAGCTCTTGATTTGGCTGCTGAATCCCACTGAGAATCAATCCTTCTCGGGTATTGGTATTGGGAACGAGTATGTATTCAGCCTGAGTAAACTGAAGGAAAAATTTGTAGGCCATGAGGGCAATGGCCAGGGTTTGAGCTTCATTGTATGAAATTTTAAATTTCAGTACACATTCCTCTGCTGAATAGGATTGCACCTCATCGGTAAACAGGGAAAATTGATCTCGACTGATCCGCCACAGCTTGGAGCCAATGGAAACGCCACAGTTTTTTGCAATTATCTGGGCATCCTGTCCCACTGCTACAAATTGAGTTATGTTGGAAAAATTAAGCTCCTGATCCATGGAGCTTCGCATAACCCTAATGTAATCTTCTAAAAAACGATAGGTATCTCGGGCAGATGCCATGGACTTTAGGTGTTGTTCAATAATAATGGTTCCTAAACGGAGGCTATGAACACCAGCAATTTTTCCCTGAGCCATAAGCATAATGTCAGTAGCACCACCTCCCACCTCCAAAATGATGGTGTTGTGGGTTTCAATTAAATCACGGTTGTCGGCAAAGGAATTCCATACCCCAAGATACATAAGGCGATTTTGTTCAATACCATCAATCACCTTTACTCTGTAGCCTGTTTTTACCATAATTCTATCCAGCACCGCATCTCGATTTCGAGCTACACGGAGAGCACTGGTGGCAATGACAGCAATGTTTTCTGGCTGGATAGACCATGCTTTCAGTTGCTCTTGAAAACGATAGATTATGTGGAGACAGCTTACCAAGGTGTCACGAGAAACGATTCCTGTGGTAAATACGTCTCGCCCAAGGGGAATAGGTAATTCAGATTTATCTACGGTGTGCCATTGTGGCGTGGCTGAACTTGATTGGGTAAGTTCAACCACTAAAAGCCTGATTCCCGTGGAACCAATCTCTATAACGGCCTTTGTTTCTGTCATATCCTAGAGCTTGTCAATCAACATTGAACACTTGCCAGAAGGAATAGGCAAGGTCTTTTTCTTTTGGCCTAAGATATTGATGGTAAAGTAGTAAAGCTTTTCACTTTCCATCTGGATTTCCCAGCCACGCTGACTCTTGTTAGACAGGATGGTAATGAGATTTCGCTTAAGGGCAAGGTTTTCAATACCCATGATTTCTAGGTTTGGAATAATCCAGTCAACAGTTTTGCGGGGCAAGCTAATGGAAAGTCCAATAACGTTCTCAATCATCAAGGCAATAGTGGAAAGAGCTGCATAGGGAAGATATCGTTTGCGAGGATAGTTTTCATCTCCAGCAATAGTTGCAACACCTTCCTTACAAGGCAGGTATGCTTCCCATATATCACCCTTAATGTCAGGATTATTGGGGAACATGGCATCGATCATGTAATACAGGTGACGAATGGCACATTCTCGTGCAGTATCCCACCGCTGGTACTTTTCCAATCCCTTAATCACCATAAAGTTATAGGGAGGATAGACACTTCCGTTAAAACCATTCCCAGCTTCACTAAAATCTGGACTATCTGCAGAAAGTGTTGGGAAGGGGTGGTCTGTTCCAAAGGTAGCAGGATCAGAAAGATGGGCAATCATCTGGGTTGCCTTATCCTCGTTAGGAATTTCTGCCAACAAGGGTAAAAATCCTGCAATGGTTTTCTGGGGTAGCCGTTCTGCCTTTTCGTCAAGATCGTGATAAAAAGCCGTATCTTCGTTCCACATCATGGAATTGATACGGGTCTTAAGAGAAAAATATTGTCGTTTATACTGAAAGTTTATATCCTTGTCGTTGAGAATATCTCCCAGGGCTGCCATGTACATGGCATTTACTGCCAGCAAGGAGTTAAAGTCAACAGGATAATGTGTTCCTGTACGAGGTGAATCATACATACCGCAACTTTCTACAGGAACAGCGTACAATCCATTTTCCTGCTTAAAGGTAGTATCAATCCAATCCATGTATTTTTTCAGGATGGGCATAATTTCTTTTACCCGCTTTTTATTTCCTGACTTGTGATACAGATTGAACTCAGCCCAAGCAAAAAGAGGAATTCCAATTCCTGATGGATTTGAATCTGTGGTAATGGGAGTGTCAGTTGAGGCATTGTATTTCCAACGAATAGCCCCATCAACCTCTTGTCGTTTATAAAAATAATCAATATTCTGGTATGCAGGATAATTTCTATTAGAATAAACGAGAAAGAAGGATGAAAAAATAGACTCAAGCTGGTCTAATGTATATGTATCGTTTTGAGGATAGATAAAGTACCCATCAGTACTATTTTCTCCTGTTTGGGGCAGAAACCAATAATCTTGAATCCATGCCCAAGTCTTATCATAAATATCTACAAAATCCTGATCATAAAAATGAATTTTTGGAAAATCACGTTTGTTCACAGACACTCCTATACAATCTACAGTATATCATAAAATACTAAAAATTGGTATAAGAAAGAATTTTTTTTCTGTTATTGTGGCACAAATCATGAATTTGAAACGGGAGTTTCCTCTGCCACTGTCTCAGCTACAGGCTCCTCTTGGGGGACTGGCTGAGAAGCAGTGGTGCTTTCCGCACTATAATACAGCTTGATGGTTTCTCGTTGTGCTTTGTGGAGGGACTTTAAGAACATGGTCTGAGTCTCTGCATTGTACACATAACCTGATGAATTATAGGATTCAAACTTAGGATCAGTTCGGAAGGCAATATCGTAAATGTCGATACGGCGGAAGGGCTTAACTCCATTGATGATACTATGATTAGTTTCTCCCTGAGGGAAGTCAATGGTAAGGGTAACATCTCCGCTAGAATTTTTTGTAAAGCCTATATCTCTTGCGATTGTCCAAGCCCATATTGGTTTGTTGTTTCCTGAATTTGCAGCATTGGCTATGATATCAATATGTGGGTAGTAGGGGTTATTAGGTACAACAATGGGATAGAGCTCTGTCATGATATAGAGATTGGAAGAAACCTCTGGAGTAATATAAGAGTTAACAATCAGATTTCCCGTTGCTTTGTAATCAGTGTTGCCTGTAAGCTGTCCATAGGTAACAAGAGCCATACCCACTGAAATGGAATCCAAAATAGGCAGGGAAGCCTCATTTTCTTCCAGTCGGATAATATTATTTTCAATATAACAGGCTTCAGAAATTGCTACAAGGCAGCTTTCCAGTACAGGCTGGAGCATTTGTGCCAAGTTCTTATTGAGAGAGTTGAGCCGTGTATAGGTGTTGATAATACCAGCTGCCTGAGTAATAGTGGGATTAAAATCAGTCATACGAGTTGGTATTTCCAAAAGCTTTCCTACAGCATCCTTGCCTTCCATAGTGCAAAGAATCTCTGCCAAGTCTTGAATGGTAAATATATCAAGGCTCCCCTGCTCAATGGCATAGGTAATCATACTAGCTCTATTTTCCATGTGGCGAACAAGACTGGTATTCATAGAGACAAGGGTATTGAAGTAGGGTGCAGATAAATAGGTTCTTCGGCTACCAGTTTTAAGGCTACTGGGAATTTTATTGATAGCTTCTTTGTACTGACGATTTTCTGCCATTGCAGCAATATAGGCAACAATCAGCTGTTCGGTAGAGGTTTCTGTCAAGGACTGGGATGCTAGCTGAATAAAATCACCCTTGAACTTGGATATGGTTTCTGCAAATGTGGTTTCAGCAGACAGAGGCATTGAGCTTGTCATGGAGAATTCAAAGGTATGGAGAGGATCAAAGATGCTATAGGTTGCAAGCTGCTCCTTGTCGCTGAGAACGAGATGCACAGGAGTGATTTCTGCTGCAGAAATTTCATATTGTTGATTTTTTGAGCTAATAATTACACTTCGTGCAGTTTGGTCTGTAACAAGGTATCCACTGGTGGGTTTATAAGACAAGGCTATGCTTGCAATATCCTCTGGTAACTGAGCTTCTAGGGAGAGAAAATTGTTTGCTCCTTCTCCTCGTACAGAAAATTGCAAGGCAATATCTTGATCAAAGTTCAAGATAAAATTAGATTCATCCAGCTGCTGCCAGCTTTGGAGTTTAATTTCTTGGGTTGTTCCGTCTGTTTTTGTCATTAAAGCAGGATTTTGATCATCAGCAAAAAGATTTAATCCCTTGAAGGTTAATTGGAAGGTGTTTTTCAATTTTTTTTGCTGGGACTCAGATTGGGTTTCTACCAATTGAAGACGCAATCCTCCAAATGACTGAGATACCGCTGTTTCGCTTCTAAATTGGAGGAGAAAAATGCCGAGAATAATAAGGCTATAAAGGACACTAAGTCCAATAAACTTTCGGATAGGATGTTTGCTCATTTGTATCAGTTTAGCTAATGACGGCGACAAAATCAACTATCCTAAGGAAAAAATGGAGTCAGTATGAATAAACAACACTGTAGGTCTCTGGTAAAATGGGCAGTCTTGGTGGGACTGTGCCTATTTGTTTTCTTTTCTTGTAGCTCAACCCCAACAGAAGGGATTCAGGGTGAGGGAGCTCAATCTGTACAAGAGGCCACTGGAAAAACCGCAAAATCTGAACATGTTGTTCAAGAGCCTGAGGTTTTTACTACCGTAAATTTTGCCCAGCGTCTACAAAAAGCTCTCGATGAAGGTACTATAGAAGATGCATTAGCCTTGTTCCAGGAGCTTCCTCCTGAATATGAAGATGATATGGATATGCAGCTGATTTATGCTTCATTATTGGTATCAGCAGGTAAGCTTGATGAAGCTTCTGATGTGACCAATAAGCTTTTGGCTAGTCATCCAGAAAATAGCGATGTAATGATGCTTTCTGTTATGCTGGCAAAGGCTTCTGGTGATTCTGCCACAAAAAATGCCAAGATTAAGGAGCTGTTGAAAACTGATCCCACTAATAGTGATGCAAACGTTGCTTTGGCAGAGGATCAGATGCTCCGAAGAAACTACAAGCTGGCTGGACAGTATTATAGCAAGGGGTTGGAAGGAGATCCTAATCACATAGATGCTCTGTCTGGATATGGTCAGGCTACTTATTATACTGGTGACGATAGAGCTTCTCGTAGTGCCTTTAACAAGATTTTGGAGCTAGATCCAGATAACAGCATTGCCTATTCTTTCTTGGGTAAGCTAGATGCAGTGGATGAAAATTATTATTCTGCCACCAAGAATATTGAAAAGGCTATTGCCATTGATGATGATATCTTTGACTATTGGCTGGACTACGGCCAGTATCTGCGGTATCAGGGAAAATTCCAGGAAGCAGAGAATGCCTGGATAAAGGCAAAGGACTTACGACCAGATTACTTCTTGGGCTATGCCTATCTTGCTGGTTTGTACGATGAGCAAAATCGTCTTGATGAGTCCTTAGCAATGTATCGTAAGGTTGTGCAGTATAATCCTAAGTATTATTTTGCCTACGAATCTATTGGAATGTTGGCTTGGCACGAGAAGAATTATGCA
>JAGCMR010000227.1 GCA_017646305.1 Spirochaetaceae bacterium | reverse complement strand
TGCTGATACTGTACTTTTGGCCGAAACCATCAAGACTGTAATGGCTTCCTCTGGAGGCTTTGACATTCTGGTAAACAATGCTGGAATCACTCGTGACGGCCTTTCCTTCCGTATGTCCATGGAAGACTGGAACAGCGTTATTGCCGTTAACCTGACGGGAACCTTTGTAGTAAGCCAGATTGTATCTGCCGACATGATTCGTAAGCGGAAGGGCTCTATCATCAACATGACAAGTATCGTTGGTTTGCACGGACAGAGTGGACAGGTAAACTACGCTGCAAGTAAGGCTGGACTCATTGGTTATACAAAGAGTCTTGCCAAGGAATGTGGTGGCCGTGGCGTTCGTGTAAATGCTATTGCCCCTGGTTTCATCGAAACTGAAATGACTCAAGTAATAAGCGAGGATGCTCGCAAGGCTTGGCTTGATTCTGTACCACTGAAGCGAGTTGGTACAGTAAAAGACGTGGCCGATGCTGCATTATTCCTTGCTTCCGATATGTCTTCCTACATTACTGCCCAGGTTTTGGGTGTTGACGGTGGAATGGGAGCATAAATCAAAACAAACCCCTGCCGATTCATGAGTTTTGGCGGGGGTTATTCATTTATTCATTTGTTAGGAGAACGAAAATGAGAAGAGTAGTAGTTACTGGTTTGGGTGCAGTTACTCCCCTAGGAAACAATGTTGCAGAAACATGGGAAGGAATCAAGGCAGGAAGAAGCGGTCTTGGAAATATCACTCTTTTTGATACATCTAATACCAATATTAAGGTTGCTGCTGAAGTAAAGAACTGGGATACCTCAGAGTTTGTAGACAAAAAGGAAGCCCGCAAGATGGCTCGCTTTACTCAGTTTGCCGTTGTGGCTGCTGGACAGGCTTTGAAGGACGCAGGTCTTTTGGAAGAAGGAGCCATGGAACCTAGTAACACTGGTGTGTTCGTAGGAAACGGTATCGGTGGATTTGAGGTTTTTGAAGAGTCCTGCGGAAAATATTTTAGTTCCGAGGGAAAGCGTGTTCCACCTCTTACCATCCCCATGCTGATTCCCAACGAGGCAGCTGGAAACATTTGTATGCGTTACGGTATCAAGGGACCAGCTCCTACTATTGCCACCGCTTGTGCTTCTGGCTCCGATGCCCTGGGATTGGCCTTGGACAGTGTTCGTAGTGGTCGTGTTGACGTTTGTGTTGCTGGTGGAACTGAGGCTACCATTACAGGATTTGGAATTGCTTCCTTTGCAATCCTTCAGACACTGGCTAGCTCTTTTAACGATTGTCCCCAGAAGGCAAGTCGTCCCTTTGATAAGGCTCGTGAAGGCTTTGTAATGGGAGAAGGTTCTGCCATGCTGATTTTGGAAGAATACGAGCATGCCAAGAAGCGCGGTGCCAAGATTTACGCTGAGTTTGCTGGTTACGGTGCTTCCTCCGACGCCTATCACATCACTAGCCCCGATCCTTCTGGAGACGGTGGAGCTGCTGCCATGGTGGCTGCATTGAAGGATGCTGGTGTTAAGCCCGAAGATGTTCAGTATTACAATGCCCACGGAACTTCTACTCCTATCAACGACCCTGCAGAAAGCTCCATGCTGAAGAAGGCCTTTGGAGACCACGCTTATAAGATGAAGGTTTCTTCCACCAAGAGTATGACTGGTCACTGCCTCGGTGCAGCTGGTGCTGTAGAAGCTTTGATTTGTATCAAGGCCATTAACGAGGGCTTCTATCCTCCCACCATCAACCTGGAAAATCAGGATATTGAAGGTGGCTGTGACTTGGATTACGTTCCTAACAAGGGTGTAGAAGGTGAAATCAATTGTGCCGCATCTGGTTCCTTGGGCTTTGGTGGACACAATGGTGTTGTTATCTTTAAGAAAATCAAGGACTAACCATGAGCGTAACAAAGGATATTGAATCATTACTGCCTCATCGCAAGCCCTTCCTCTTTGTAGATGAAATTGTTAGCGCTGACGAAAAGGGCAGCGTTTCCACCAGAACCTTTACTGAAGAAGATTTCTTCTTTCAGGGCCATTTTCCCCAGTACCCTGTTGTAC
>JAGCMR010000226.1 GCA_017646305.1 Spirochaetaceae bacterium | reverse complement strand
TGATACAAGCCACCACCACCGTGGGTATCAAAAACAGTAAAGGCCTTGTCTTTTTTCAGCAATGAAGACAAAATCAAGGTAAGGCAGCTATGCTTCAGCAGGTCTGCATGATTTCCTGCATGAAAGGCATGGCGGTAACTTAACATAGGATGCTCCTCTGCATTTCATTTTGAAACAGTATAAATTGAAACTGTATAAAATTTCTAAAATAGATAAGTGTATCTGTAGTATAAAGAGAAAATGAAAAAACTGCTAGTTTTTTTTAACTTTTTCAACGGTGATGTGTTATACTTTTTGTATGAGTATCCATAAAACAACCCATGAACTAGAAAAACGCCTTGAACAGCTTCAACTCCAGGTTATAGATGCGGAAGTTGAAATTGGCAACAATTTGTTCCTCTCCAATGATGACTGTGTCAATCAGCACCAGGAAGAATTCCTTGCTTACCAGCAGAAGCGAGAGCAGTTGTGTTCTGACATTGAGGAAATTAGAGCCTTGTCAGAAAAACGACAGCAATTCCGCAATGATTCTGATTCATTACGTCAGCAAATGGATGCTTTAGCCAGTAATTGGACACCCTTGTACGAAAATCTTGGTATTGCCATTGCAGATGCCCCTAATGTCTTGTACGATATGGAATTTGATGCCTTCCGTGAACCTATTGCTGAGTTGCGTAAAAAAAATAATGATGCTCGGGTTGCCTTGGATAATTTGAAAGATCAGATGGTAAATCAGTCTTTTATGAATAGATTGCTTACTCAGGTGCAGTATACCTCACGAAACAAGGCTATCTCCCAGCTCGAAAAAAAACTTGCCCAACTATACATCAAGTGCGGTAAGACAATCTTTGAATCTGGCGTACTGACAGTTCCCTTTGAGGAAGGAAATCTGCCCGACATCGTTTCAGAAGCTTGTATTCCTTGTAACGATATGCAGGTTCGCTCCAATCAATTGCAGGAACAAATCGATAATTGTCTGCACCATTTGGAAGAAAACAAGCAGGCTCTTATGGACAAGGGCGTAACCACTGATAATCCTGATAAACGGATCAAGGCCATCAATCAAGAGGTTGACCAAGAGATTCAAAAACAAAGCAACTTGTGTCAGGCTTGCGGTCATGATTTTGTTGCAAGATACATCGATCCAGAAGGTGATTTACTGGAAGAATACACTGGCGACAACAATGTGATTTCCGAGAAATTACAACAAATTATCCTGCTGAAGCGTGATAAGGTTGTTTGTAGCAGAAAGATTCAGATTATAAATCTTTCCAATCAAATCGATGGAATCTCCAAAAAAATCACTTCTTTTAGAGCTTCCATCGCCGACAACCAAGAAAAAATTGCCACTCTCCAAAGTCGCAATCAAGAGCTGGAAGACAGGATTGCTCTTTCCCTTTCAGAAAAAGAGAATCTAACGGTTCAGCTCAATGAATTGGAGCTGGCGGACACCAATGATACAAAGCGGTTGGAAGAGTAGTCCTCATCTTCATCCTCCTCTTGGCATGGTTCCAGCAAGCCTTCTTCCTTAATGCTGAAAAACCCCTTTGTGGTAATAATCAGGTGGTCCAGTACATGGATTCCCAAGCATTCACCTGCTTCCACCAAACGATGGGTAGTTTCAATGTCATCGCTAGAGGGAAGGCAATTTCCTGAAGGATGGTTGTGGCAGAGAATAACTGCTGCAGCCATATCCTTTATGGCTCAGGTAAAAACCTCTCGTGGATGAACCATTGTTTTGTTGATGGTTCCCACGGACACTGTTCTAATCTTGATAATTTCGTGAGCTCCATTTAAGGTTACACAAATAAAATGTTCCTGTTCTTGCATGGCATAGTGATGAACAAAGGGAATCAAGTCTGAAGGCTTGCTAATCTGCTTTCCTGTGTGATTGTTTTGCCTCCTGCCAAATTCTATTGCTGCAGCAATGGTAATAGCCTTGCTAGGACCTATTCCCTCCAATTTCAGCAAGTTCTGCAATAAATTCTCCCTAGACGAAGCGGTGATGGTGTTCAGCACCCGCTGGGCTAATTTTCCTACAGGAATCCCTTGTATTCCCGTTCCTAAAAGTAACATAATCAATTCCAAGTTGGTGGGGTAGGCAATACCGTTTTTCATTACCTTCTCCCGTATATCTGGTTTTTTCTTCACATAATAATTATTCGCTTTAAATCTAAAGTTTTTGTTTTTTTTGTCGAGAGGATTGAAAAAAAATTAAATAAAAAGTATGCTAATACTATGAAATTGTTAAAATTCTCCATGCTACCCGTGCTTGGGGTTTGCCTTTTGTTTTTTTCCTGTACTAGCACAAAGTCTCCCAAGGATCCTAGTGTTTCATCAGGTATGAAAGTGAGTCCAGTTGTAGGGGCGACAGGTGTTAAGTCCGTCTCTCAAGTAGTGGATTTTTTTATGTCTCGAAATCCCCAGGGAGATCGAGAGCAAGTGACACGTCTTGCCAATTATTATGTAAAAGAAGCTGCTACAGAAGGAATTAACTCTGATGTAGCCTTTGTTCAGATGTGCCTTGAAACGGGGTTCTTGCGTTTTGGTGGACTTGTTACTCCAGAAATGAATAATTTTTGTGGACTTGGTGCTATTGATGAATCACAACGAGGGGAATGGTTCCCTACAGAAGAGATTGGCATTCGAGCCCAT
>JAGCMR010000225.1 GCA_017646305.1 Spirochaetaceae bacterium | reverse complement strand
TTTACCCGCAGGTCTGGCTCCGAACTAGCTGAATTTGCGGATTGCTTTCCTTCTACTACCAGCTTTTTTACAGGAGCTTTTTTCTGGAATCAGAGAATTTCTCCGGGGAACACAGGGCCGTCGGCACAGCAACGGCGATTTCCTTCGGTGGTGGCAATGGTACAGCCCAAGCAGGCTCCCATTCCGCAAGCCATGGCAGATTCCATGCTCAAGTAACAAGGGATTCCAGTCTCACCACAAATCTCCTGCACATAGGCTAAAAGTGGCTCTGGTCCACAGGCATACACCACCTGATAGCCAGCATTTTTCAAGGTCACAGCATCTAGTACCTGGGGAATCATGCCTTTAATTCCGCAAGAGCCATCGTCGGTGGTAACAACCAGCTTGTTTGCTTTCACTTTTTCCAAGCCGTAGCTGCCACTTTTGAAGCCAGCGTAAAAATCGTAGCTTTGTTCAGGCAAGATTGCAGCAAAGCCCGCCACAGGAGCCACACCAATTCCACCCCCCACCACACAAACCTTTACTCCACCATCCTTGGTGACGATGGAGTCAGGCCGAGGAAAGGTGTTACCCAAGGGCCCGATGATGGAAACCTTGTCACCAGGGGAAAGAGAACACAGCTCCTGAGTTCCTTGCCCCTTTAACAAAATCAAAAAAGTTACCTGCCACTGCTGGTCAACAACCTCTGCCCAGTACACGCTGATTGGACGAGCCAAAAGCACCTGGGAAGGTTCTCGTCGCAGCATAAAAAATTGTCCCGGCTCCACCAAATGAACGATTTCTTCATTTCCACTTTCTGCAGAAGGATTATAGACAAGCTTCACCTCGTAAATATTAGGTTGAATTTCCTTGCAGCTCAGGGTTTGGGCGTGAGTAAACATTGGCTCAATATCAGAACAGGACATGGTAACTCCTTGTAAATAAAAATATAAAATAAATCCCCACTTCAAAGCTGAAATGGGGATTGTGATTTAGGCTTTTAGTAGTTTAACGGCATTTAACAGGTCTGCCTTGGACTCTGCGGCGGCGGCGGCAGCTGAATCAGCAATATCTTCTACGGTAAGCTTATTTTCAGCAGCCTTTTGAGCAAGCTTCTCATCCTTTTTCCAAGC
Source organism: Spirochaetaceae bacterium (assembly GCA_017646305.1). The sequence continues at coordinate 601 of JAGCMR010000225.1, read as the reverse complement.
ACAGAGAATACCACGGGATGAATTGACAGTTCCCCCAGCCTTGTCCAACAAGGTAGCCGCAATTCGAGCAGCACCACCTTGGGCACCATAGCCTGGAATCAAGAAATAGATGTCAGGATATGCATCACGAAGCTGACGAGCGTCAGATTCCTCGGTACAGCCTACTACTGCCCCTACAGGAGAGCAACCAGCAGTAGGATATTCTTCCTTGAACAGTTTTTCTAACCGATTTAATTCGCCACCAACTCTATCAAGCACCACCTCTCCCTCAAAGCCAGCAATGGACTTGTCCAAGGTAAGCTTTTCGATATGCACCATGCCAGGATTGGAGGTCCGCAGCAGCACGAACATTCCTTTTGCACCCTTATCTTGATGGGCATATTCAGTAAAGGGCTCCAGGGTATCAAAGCCCATGTAGGGATTAATGGTGATAATGTCGGCTTCAAAATCTCCTGTAAAATGAGCACGAGCATAGGCCTTGGCAGTGTCCGCAATGTCACCACGCTTAATGTCCGCAATTACAGGCAAACCAGCATCTCGAACCAGACGGAGAGTTTCAGCATAGGCCTTTAATCCTTCAAGTCCCATAGCCTCGTAATAG
>JAGCMR010000224.1 GCA_017646305.1 Spirochaetaceae bacterium | reverse complement strand
GCTAGAGGTGGAAAGCCGTGTAGGACAAGGCACTACCATGTTTTTAATCTTTTTACATTGACATGAATTTGAGGGGGATATTATACTATGGCCATGAGTCAGCAGAAAAGAGAACGTAAAATTGGAGTGGGAGTTATTATTTGGTTGATTTTGGCTCTTGCTCTTCTCATTGCCTTTTTAGTTAAGCGAGATGATATATTAACTACCCTTAAAAGAACTGAATTTTTCACCCATTTGTTAGGCTCCGAGCCTGCCTTTGTGGAAAACTATCAGATTAAGGGGGAAACTTCCACTGATACAGTAGCTAGTCAAACAAATTCACCTGTAATCATTCAGGATAATTCTGAAGGAGATACTAATCCTGTGGTGGAATTTCAGGATTTATCTACCATCGATTTGAACAGCTTGTCTGCTCTAGAGGCTCCTCCACCCACAACCATCAGTTCTCCCAATGAGCTTGTTGCCGTACCAGAAGAACCTCTTCCTGTTCCCAGTGAGGTTATTATCGAAACACCCTATGGTGCGATTACTGCTGAACAAAGTGCTGGTCTTGTAACAGAATATACTGACGTAAGACTTTTCTTTGTACAGCTAAACAATGATGGTTCTGTAACCCGCAAAGAGGTGGTTCGTTCCATTCCAAAGACAAATTCTCCCCTTACTGCAGCCATCAACAGCTTGTTGGAAGGGCCTTATTCCGATGATGTTATCCAAAATTGCATGACCTTGATTCCAGCTGGCACTAAGCTTCTTTCTGCTTCGGTAAAGGATAAGGTGGCTACATTGAATTTTAGCGATGATTTCGAGTTTAATTCCTATGGTGTAGATGGCTTAGTAAATCAGCTAATGCAGGTGGTATACACTGCGTGTTCCTTTTCTTCTGTTAACAGCGTGCAGTTCATTATTGATGGCCAAAAAAAAGAATACCTAGGTAGCGAGGGAATCTGGATAGGTACACCACTAACGGTTACGAGCTTTAAGTAATGATATAAAAAAGGGCTTGGTTTCTACACCAAGCCCTTTTCTTTTCCAGTTATTTTACCTTGTAGCTTTTTACAATGGCATCAAAGTATTTGCGATTAGCTTTGTAGGCATTATCAAAAATCGTGAGAGTCATGATGGAGTAGCTACCAGCCTTGTTTTTAGTAACAAACTTAAAGTTTTGGGAAACAGCTTGATCTTGAGGAATGTGATTGCGAATGGTGATTTCTAGCTCATTCTTGCCTTCCTTGACTTTGCGATTTCCCCAATCAGTATAGGTGCCTGTTGTTCCCAAGGAGAGGTTACGACACAGGGCATCAAAAATAGCCTGACTTCCTGCTGCAGCCACCTGTTCTGTTGGCTGGAACTCACTGAACACGATCATGGCCACATCCCCAAGGAGATACATATTTTCTGCGGCCTGGGTCCACTGGTTATCTAGCTTGATTTCTTGACTTCCCACTTCAATTTTTTTGTTGGGCTTTTTCTCGGTAGAGGTAAAGCTTCGTGGTTTGTCCTGCATGGGAGCAGGGAAGCCTGTAAATTCAAAAAAGCTATTGTCACTAGATGAGGTTAAGGCTCCCACCGTTGCTACTTGGAAGGCAGGCTTTCCGTCAACATCAATAATTTCCTTCAAATTGAAGATGGGAATGTCAAAGGAATACTTCATAGTAACCTTTCCACCAAACTGAGAAAAATCCTCCCGACTGGAAACTTCACTTGTTACCACTGAATCTGTCAGCTTACGTCGACGAGCAGAAAATTCGTAAATTAAATCGTGAAGATAGTTTACAATCTCTGTATCGCTTCCCGTGATGTTAGTAAGAAATCTTTCACCAGTCATTTCTGTGACATCCCGTTCTGTGTTGAGGGTAAAAAGAATTTCTACAGACTTAGGGGCGCCCACAACTTGGCCATTACTTGTAGGAGAGACTCCTTCCAGTGGCTGATTAGGGGCATAAAACCTCATTCCGTAGGTTCCTTCGTCGTAGTGGAGAATACCTACATAGGCTTCATAGGGAAAGGTGTAGTCCCGGTAGTACACATACTGGCCAGACTCATCTTTCAAGTAACTTTGAATTCCTGGGAAGGCAAAGAGGCTTGAAGCTGTCATCATCAATACAAAAGAAAATAAAAGCGGAAGAAAAGGTGTTTTTTTCATACAGGTCCTTTTACAAAAAATTTTT
>JAGCMR010000223.1 GCA_017646305.1 Spirochaetaceae bacterium | reverse complement strand
CATCAGGGCAAGGTGATTATCATAATGATTTATGGAGGATAGAATGAAAGAGGGAATTCACCCTAACTACCAGTTGACAAAGATTACTTGTGCTTGCGGTAACGTAATCGAGACACGTTCAACAGTTAAGGACATTAACGTTGAAATTTGCTCTGCTTGCCACCCATTCTTCACCGGTAAGCAGAAGTTGGTTGACACAGCTGGTCGTATCGAACGCTTTAACAAGCGCTTTAAGATTAACCAGAACTAGTTGGTATGAGGCCAGACAAAAGTCTGGCCCTTTTTATTATGGTTCTACAATTTTGGATAACCATAATAAAGGCGAGTCAAGGGTTTAAGTGAAGCGTCCCTTGACTGACTGTATTTTAAACATCTGTAATGTAATCAGGAATTTCAATAATACTTTTCAATTCATTCAGCTTGGAGGACAATTTGATAGTTTTCTGAGTTTGTCTAAGAAGGCGCTGGGCCAAAAGCTTTGACAAAAAGATGCCATAGTGAGGATTCTTTCTGATAAGATTTAAGAAGGCACTTTTGGGGATTCGTAAAAGCTTGCCGTTTCCAACAGCCAAAATAGTGGCACTTCGTCTATCATTTAACAAAAAGGCCATTTCACCAATAAACATATCGTTGGGAGTCAGTACCGATACCAATTTTTTTTCTGCATATACTGCATAACGACCAGACACGATAAAGTATAAGTCGGTGCTAGGTTCATTTTGTCGGCAAACCACCTGTTTATCTGTAAAATGAACCATTTCAAAGGTTTCCATAATACCAGGAATGGTATTGGAGTGGAGCTGGATATTGTCCATTTCAAAGGAAACCTGATTTCCCTTGTCGTTATATTTAATGTTTGATACAAGGCCTTGGCTCAGCATGATTCCTCTACCGTGGAGCTGGGTTTCATCCTCTTCTCGAGACATTTGATATTGCCAGTCAAAGCCCTTTCCTTCATCTTTAATCTTAAAATAAGACTTTTCACTAGTAATAAGATAAGAGATGTGAATTCGTTTTACAGCAATCTCTGGATCCTTGTTTTTTTCCATAATCAGGTCAATCATATCTCGACCAGAAAAAAGCCAAGCTGTTTTTTCGGTAAAGGAAATATCACAGTTTCCATGCTCTAGGGCATTTGTTAGAAGCTCCATCAATGCAGTTTGCAATGCAAAGCGGTCATCGTAGGTAACTCGGTTGGTGCTGTAAAGATAATTTACTAAAAAGGATGCATATACACGAATGTCTCGTGGATCATTTTCGCAAATAAAGGAGCCTGATTCCCGGCCTCTCAGTTGTTCCTGCATTCCACGATTAAATAGGAATTGTTGGTTATTCCACAAAAGTCGAAGAATTCTGCTAAAATCGTTACAAAAGGTTGCCAATGTCTGAACAATCAAAATATTGGGATCTTTTTTTATTTCGATAGACTGTGCTTCTGACTGTCGGCCTACAATGGCTATAATGCCACCGTTATGAAGCCAGGGGTCAGCAGAAATAGTGGATAAGATTTGATGACAATCTAGTCCTTCGCTGGTAAAGTCTAATACTTTGATTTCTGGCAGTCCGTAGCTAATAAAGCTAATGGCCTCTTGTGTGTCTGAATAAAAATCAGCATCAAAGTGGGCTGCAAACTCAGTACAGGCTTCTTGAATCGTTGAAATTACCTTTTTGTTTGTGGTGATCGCTATAATTTTTTTCATAAACTAACCTTATTGTTTCAGTGTGATTTAGATTATATCACAAATGGCGGTAAATACAAGTATAATTTATCAGCTTAATTTTGAAACATCTATCCATTGGGCAAAGGATGAGTATTCTTCTAGCTCTGGAATGGTTAGCTGAATGGCACTATTACTACTACCACAGGCGGGAAAAACAGTGTCAAAGCGTTTCAGTGACTCATCAAGGTATACTGTTACTCCCTCATTTATTCCAAAGGGACAAACTCCTCCCACGGCATGTCCTATGAGCTTTTCGGCCTCATCTGGGGAAAGCATTTTTGCTTTTACGTTAAACTGTGCCTTGTATTTGGAATTGTCAATTTTTGCATCTCCTGCTGCTACAATCAAAATGGGAGCATCCTGTACCATGAATGATAAGGTTTTTGCAATGCGACAGGGCTCACAGTTAAGAGCTTGGGCTGCCAACTGCACAGTAGCACTGGAAACTTCGAATTCTTGAATCCTTTCCTCTATTCCACGCTCTCTAAAAAATGAACGAACTCGTTCTATAGCCATAATTTTTCCTTTTATTCCTTAAAATTTTGGTTCTCTCAATAAAAAAGAAAAACCTTCCGACGAAAACTCAATCGGAAGGTTTTTTTTACAAAGCTAGAATTTATTTCTTCAAGTTAGCTTCAAGCTTGTCCAATTCTGCAGCCAATTCCTTGGGCAGGTGGGCACCAAACTTTGGATAGTGGTTATTGCGGATATCGTCGATTTCCTTGAGCCATCCTTCCTTGTCTACGGAAGTAATAGCAGGAATGTTCTCCTTGTAAATATCCTCAAGACCATCCAGGTTCAAGGCACCTTCCTTAGGCATGTAACCGATGGCTGTTTCTACGCAGTTGTCCTTGCCGTCGCAGCGGTCAAAGATCCATGCCAATACACGGCTGTTGTCGCCGTATCCAGGCCACATGAATCCACCGGGCAATTTTTCGTTAGCCTCGTCCTT
>JAGCMR010000222.1 GCA_017646305.1 Spirochaetaceae bacterium | reverse complement strand
GCCAGCAGACATTGTTGCCCGCCTTGGTGGGCTTCCTGCTAACAAGATTCACTGTTATGTATTTGGAGACAAGGCCCTTCGTGCCGCTATTGATGACTATCTGACAAAGCAGGGACGTCCTGTTTTTGCTGGTCAGGAAGAAGTTGAAGTAATTTGTACCTGTCTCAATGTTACCGACCGTGACTTGGAAGAAGCCTACAAGGCTGGAGATAGGACTTGGGAGCAGCTTCAGGCTCGCACCAAGATTGGTACAGGCTGTGGTATGTGTAAGGAAAAGGCCATGGAAAAGATGCACGAGTTTGAGCATCTTTATGGTGAAGACTAATCAATCATAATTGTAAAAGAAAAGCTCTTTGCAACAAATCCTGCGTTAAGGACTTGGCAAAGAGCTTTTTTTATTGGTGGTGAAATTACCACACGTCTAGGGTGTAGGTCACTCCATATTCCTTTCCGTTAAGATCTGAAAGGGTAATAGTAATAGTGTTTTTCCCCTGAGCAAGGGTTATTTCAGTTAAAAATTGCTTGTCTGTGGTTGGATATGTTTCCTTTGCATTATAGGGCTTTCTGCCAACAACTGTAAGCCAGCGTCCAGAGCGGGTTAAATTATTAAAGGTAATAGTTTCTACCTCTGCACCATTTACCACAACACGAGAGCTATAAGGAAAGAATCCTTGGTCTCGACCACGGTAGAGCTTGTATGTTCCTGCAGCAACACTTCTTCTAGCTCGCAGCTCAAAGGTTTCACCATTTCTACCAATAATGGTAATGCCGTAGAGAGATAAGGCTGGTTCCTCCTGAAAACGAGGCATAATGATTCGTGGGTTTATGGCAGATGCTTGCTCTGTGTCAATAATTTGTAGCTCCAAGCTATTTTGTCCTGTTTGCCAACCAGAGTAGCCACTTGTTCCCAGCTTTGTACCTTTGTTTACCTTTGAGGTTGTGCTATTGATGGAAAACTGAGAAAGATTACCGTAGACACTGAGGATGCTATCATCGTGGGAAAGAATTACTGCATTACCAAGGGGAGATTGAAACCATCCCATTTCATTGGAATTCCCACCGAGAATTGCAATAACAGAACCATCTTCTATGGCAGAAATTTCTGCTGGCTCAGCAAAAATCAATGCATTGCTATAGTTTCCGCCTCTCAACTGGCCAAATTGTGTGGAAAAAGAGTTTTCTGTTACTCCTTCCTGAGGCCACTCAAAGGCGGCGAGGGATGTAGCTTCTAGTATAGCCACTGCAATCATACAGAATCTAAATATCTTTCCCTTCATCCTTGGTCTCCTTTTCATAGGTTGGAATAAGGTTCCTTATTTTCTTGTTAAATCAATCTTGGAAATTTTTGTGTCACGACCAACGTATAAATCACCATCACTAACCTTAATAAAGGCTGCATCTGCTTTAAAACCGAAGGAGCCGATTAAGGTTCCATTTGGTTCTATAAGATAGATATTATAGCGACCTGAATCCTTGGTAAGAACGCAAATCAAGTTATTTTCATTACACTCTTCAATGGCAAGGATTGTTCCCTTCAGTGGAAACTCCTTTGTTTCAAAAAGGCTACAATCTACAATACCAATTCCTGTTCCGCTGGCATAAAAAACCTTGCTCTCATCCTTGCTAAATTGCACCAGTACTGGTTCTCGCTGATCCTTCTCCAAATAGGTGTGAAATACTACCTTGTTTACTCCATTTCGTTGTTGAGTAAGAACAAATCTTTGCTGGTCAATACCAGATACACAGGCCAGCTGATTTCCAGAAGGGGAAAGGGCGGTTCCCAAAATAATGGGATAGGTGCTACCACCTGGTTCAAAGGTTTGTATCAATTCTCCTGTGTTGGAGAAAATAAAGATAAGTCCGTCAGCATAACCTACTGCAGCACCTGCAGGAGAAGATGAAAAGGTAATAATGGGCGCAGAATGCTCGAATTGCCACAATTTACCAGATTCCTTTGTGTATTGTGCAAGCCCATAGCCACCAGGAGTAAAAAGGTACACTCTGTCTTCAGAAAAAAAAGGAAAACCTGCACCCTCCAAATAAAAATCTGGCTGATCTTGGGTGGTGGAACTTATTTCATAAACAGGAATTTTCGTGGTGTCTGGAGCATAGGATGCTCGATAGGTTGGTGAAATAGTTGCATGAAAGGGATAGCTTTCCATTAAGGTTATTTGTCCATCTTGAGTAAAGTATCCCATGTTTTGGCCAAGCTGAAAGGGTAATTGTGTTCCAGTTAAATTTTCTGTATCTTGATTTTTTTGGAATATGGAAGTTGTCCACTGGGGAGTAAGCTGCAGTTCCCGACTGAGGCTACGAGGAGCTAAAAATGTATAAAGTATTAAAAAGCCTACACTTGCAGTAATAATGATATGAAGATTTTCTTTGATTTTCATTTTGTTATGGTATAATAATAGTAGGAAATTGTAAAGAGAGGTGTACCATGGAACAGAAATCCCAGATTATTCCAGAAGAAAAATTCAAAGAGCTTTATGATGCAGCTTGTAGTGCCGCAGAGCATTCTTATTCACCTTATTCCCATTTTCCCGTGGGAGCAGCCCTGTTGATGGAGGATGGTTCAATTATAAATGGTGCAAATATAGAAAACCGTTCCTTTGGCCTTACCAATTGTGCCGAGCGTAGTGCCATTTTTACCGCCATGTCTGCTGGGTATCGCAGCTTTGTGGCTTTGGTAATTGTTACTCCTGCCAGTGATTATCCTGTGGGGCCCTGCGGTGCCTGCCGTCAAGTGTTGACAGAATTTGCTCCAGGAGAAACACCGGTGTGGTTTGGTCCAAAGTGGGAGAACATGGTTAAAACTACCTTGTGAGAATTGTATCCCTAGGATTCCCTCCACGAGCTTGCTTCTTCTTAACCAACTGTTTGTATAGTTGCTATCAGGAATAGTTTGCTAGAATATCCCCTTGTATACATGTTATTGCAAGTTATTTCAAGTTCTCGCAAGCCTTGACATAAAACGGTAAACAATGCAAAATAGAGGGAAATTCTGATAGATATTACAATCCACAAACAGAGGTTAACCACGTGATTGACGATATTCTGACCATAGATGAGGTCGCAAACTACCTGCGTGTATCCGAGCGTACTGTGTACGATTGGGCTCAGAAGGGGGAGATTCCTTCTGGTAAGATTGGTACCGTATGGCGATTCAAGAAAAGTGAGATTGAAAAGTGGGTAAACGACCGACTTTCCTCTAGTGCCCGTCCAGCTGCTCCTTCTAGCATTGTTCAGGTACGGAACATTCTTTCTCCTGACAGAATCATTTTTCTGAATCATTCTACAAAGCAGGATGCCTTGGTGGCTCTTGCTAATACCTTGGGAACTGCTCCTCAAATCAAGAATAGCCAAGAGCTAACTACAGAGATTCTCAAGCGAGAGGAATTAATGTCCACCGCCATTGGTCGTGGTATTGCTATTCCTCACGTACGTTTGGCCTCTGTTACCGATTTGGTAATGGCAGTGGGAATTAGTCGTACCGAGATTATTGATTTTCAGTCCATTGACGACACACCTGTTCGGCTACTGTTTATGATTGCCGCTGCATATAACCAGCACTCCTATTATTTGCAGACCCTATCCTTCTTTAGCTCTCGTCTAAAGAATCAAAGTCTGCGTGATAACCTTTTGTCTGCTGAAACTCCTTTAGATGCTTATAACTTGTTGCTGAGTGAGTAATCTGATTAAATTGAAATAATGAATTAAAGGCTAGATATCCAATCTAGCCTTATAAAAAGAAAGGGATTGCCAAGAAGTTTCCTTCTTGCAATCCCTTCTTTTTTTTATTTTGTCAAATACAGCGCTTCAGAAATACTGAAGGCCTTATCTCCAATTTTTTCTAGCTGACGAACTAGGTCAATATATAGCAACTCTGATTTTACGTCGGCACCACTTTCCAGTCGCTTTCGAGCTACCTTCTTTAAGTTTTTGCGGAACAAGTCAATCTGATCTTCGATTGTCTTGGCTTCGCTTAATTTATCTTCAGTAAGGTGTTTGTTAATATGCTCTCGGATAAAAAGTACAAACCGATTAACCAATTCTACATAGGGATCCAGACGTTCCAAATCCTCCTGAGCAAAGGTCATTTTCTTTTCGATGCTTCGTGACAGCAAGGTAGAAACACTGTGACAGTCATCCGTTATGGATTCTAGTTGAGCTACGATTTCCAGCATTTGGGAAACATTGTTCCGCTGATTATCTGTCAGTGGCAAGTCCATGCAGTGCACCAGATACTGGGAAATTTCGTGATGCATTTGATCTGCATAATCTTCATCTCGCACCTGTGCTAGTTTGTATTCTTCTGTGGCAGCTAAAGCTCTGTTGGAAAAAGTGTTTCGAATTCGCTGGAACATTCTGATAACCACTTCTGTCATGTCTGCAATTTCTTTTTCCACCAACAAAATTGCTCCTGCAGCCTGCTCTTTTTTGCCAGGTTGAGGCATTTCCAGATGATATTCGTCTGGAGTTTCGTCCTGCTTTGGC
>JAGCMR010000221.1 GCA_017646305.1 Spirochaetaceae bacterium | reverse complement strand
TGGCTTATTCTAGCATGATGAAGGGGACTGGAGCAAGGGAAGCCTCTACAGAAGCAACAGGTTCTCCTTGTTTTTTACTCCTTGCATTGATATAATGGAAGGAAGAGATTTAGCTAAAATGCTGGTTTTTACTATGTACTATTAGTGGAAGCAGCTTTTCACTCAATCAGGAGGAATTATGGACTATAACGAAATTCTCCAGCGGGCAAAGGATTATATTGCCCAGGAGCAAGATGAAGGCTTTTGCAAGGAAGTGCAGGATTTGATTGCCGCAGACAACAAGGCTGAATTGGAAGACCGCTTCTACCAGAATCTGGAATTCGGTACTGGTGGTTTGAGAGGTGTTATTGGTGGTGGAACAAACCGCATGAACACCTGGGTTATCAACAACGCCACCCAGGGCTTGGCAAACTACATCATCAAGACCTTCCCCGAAAAGGCCAAGGCAGGTCAGCTTTCTGCCGTTGTAGCCTACGATTCCCGACGGTTCTCCGACGTTTTTGCCCAGGCCACCGCCTGTATCTTTGCCGCCAACGGCTTTAAAACCTACCTGTTTACCAGTCTGCGGCCCACCCCAGAGCTTTCCTATGCTATCCGCACTTTAGGTTGCGACACTGGTGTTGTAGTTACCGCTTCCCACAATCCTCCCCAGTACAATGGCTACAAAGCCTACTGGAACGATGGAGCCCAGGTTATTGAGCCCCACGATCAGGGCATTATCGACGAAGTAAATTCCGTTACTGAAGTAAAAACCATCGCCAAGGAAGAGGCCATCAAGGCTGGCTCCCTGATTATGATTGACAAGGAAATCGATGATAAATACTGGGACATGGTTAAGTCCCAACTGTTCCGCCCAGAGCTCATTAAGGAAAAGGCTGGGGAAGTAAAGATTGTCTACACTCCCCTTCACGGAACAGGTGCCATGCATGTGGAAAAGGTGTTGGGAGACTTGGGCCTTACCGTTATTACAGTCCCTGAACAGCGGGAGCCAGACGGCAACTTCTCCACAGTGGAAAAACCAAACCCAGAAGAAGCCCCAGCATTAAAGATGGCTCTAGAGCTGGCACAGAAAGAAAAGGCCGATGTAGTTATGGCTACAGACCCCGACGCAGACCGCTTTGGTGGTGCTGTTCCTGATGCCAATGGCAACTACATCCTCATTACCGGAAACCAGATGGGAGCCCTTTTGTGCGACTATATCCTTACTAGCCGCAAGGAATTAGGAAAGATGTCTGCAAACCCTGCTGTTATCCGCTCCATCGTTACCTCCACCTTTGCCGACAAGATTTGCGCCCACCACGGTGTTCACCTGGCAGAATGTCTCACTGGCTTTAAGTGGATTGCTGCCGTTATGGCCGAATTTGAAAAAACAGGTAGCCACAACTACGTCTTTGGCTTTGAAGAAAGCTACGGCTACAATATAGAAACTGACGTACGAGATAAGGACGGTGTTTCCGCCGCTGCCATGTGTGCAGAAATGACCCTGTACTGGCGATCCAAGGGCAAGTCCCTGCTGCAACGATTGGAAGAATTGTTCCTGCAGTTCGGTTATTTTGAAGATAGAGCTATTTCCAAGAACTTTGCTGGTGCCGCTGGTGTTGCCACCATGAGGGGTATTATGGCAAAGCTACGGGAAGAAGGTCTGAAAACCTTAGGTGGACAAAAGGTTGTTTCTATCCGTGACATCCAAACCAGCACCTGCTACGATCCTGCAAATCCTGCTGATAAGAAGCCTGTGGACCTGCCTAAGAGCAATGTATTGCAATTCTTCTTGGAAAATGGAACAGTCGTCAGTGCCCGTCCCTCTGGAACTGAGCCAAAAATCAAGTTCTATATCAACAGTATGGTTCCTCCTGCTGCCAGCTTGGAAGAGGCTAAGGTAACTTCTGCCAAGCTCTGTAATGCCATTGAAACCGAAATCAACGGAATTCTCGATGCAGCAAAATAAGAACCACAAAAAGGTTCGAGAACTGCTCCGTCTGTATCAGGGCGGGGCAGTTTTTACTGCCTTTGACACAGAAACTACAGGACTCAGTGCTCACAACGACCGCCTTCTGGAAATTGGGGCGGTACAGTTCTCTAAGGATGGGATTCTTTCCACCTATAGCCAGTTGATTAATCCTTGTCGTGACATTCCCTACGAAGCCACTAGGATCAACAACATTACCTACGAAATGGTTTGTGATTGTCCCAAGGAACAGGAGATACTTCCTGAGTTTCACAGCTTTGTTGGCAAAAGTATTTTAGTGGCCCACAACGCCAATTTTGATTTGAAATTCGTAAATACAGCCCTGTCTCGCCACAGTCATCAGATTTTAGAAAATCAAGTTGAAGATACGGTGAAAATATCACGTGCCATCTTTCCAGAGCTAGAAAAACATAATCTTCAATTTTTAGCCCAGCATTTTTCCATTAATCCAGGAAATGCCCACCGAGCTACAGATGATGCCCGTGTCTGCATGGAGGTATTACTCCGCTGCTTTCAGCAGCTTTCATCCTAACAAACAGCCAAGGAATAAAAATCAGGCCTTACGAGAAGAATAGGGGAAATGGAATGGGGAAAAGATCTCCCTGTTCCCACTCGTTTTGGCCTGACGAAAATTACCGTAATTCGTTAAAGGCTATCAATTCCTTGCTTTCCTTTAATTTTTCCAACATTTTTTCTTGAATCTGTCGTACCCGTTCTCTGGTAATACCTAGTACACGGCCAGTTTCTGAGAGGGTCATGGGTGTTCTTCCATCAAGCCCGAACCGTAGCTTGATAATAGCCATTTCTCGTTCAGAAAATTCTTTCAAAACAGAATTAATAGTTTCTGACAACATGGCAGAAAACACATCCTCCACCTGCTGCTCGTTTTCATCGGTAGATAGTAAATCGCCCAAGACAGAAGGACTTGATTCGTCAATGGTGGTATCCAAACTAGAGGTTTCTTGAGCAAGCTTCATGTATTCTTCGATTTTTTCTGGGGTCTCACCAATATATTCAGAAAGCTCCAAGCAGGAAGGCTCATGTCCATATTCTTGGGTAAGCTGCTTGGCAATCATAAAGCACTTGTTTATGGTGTTCAGCATGTGAACAGGCATTCTGATAATACGACCTTTATCTGCAATACCCTTGATAATAGCCTGACGAATCCACCAGATTCCATAGGTAGAAAAACGGCAATTTCTGCTGGCTTCAAACCGATCTACAGCTTCCAAAAGTCCGATGTTGCCTTCATCAATCAAGTCGATTAAGGACAAACCTCGATGCTGATATTTTTTTGCTACAGACACCACAAGACGAAGATTTGCTTGAACCATTTTATTTTTTTCAATCCGAAGCTCCTCCTGCAACTGCTCTATCTGGTGGGAATATTCGTTTTCATTTTCTGGATAGCGAGCAAGAGCATCTCCAAGAGTTCGAATCTGTTTTTTTAATCCATTAATTCGATCTGCCAGCTGTAATTCTTCTTGGGCAGAAAGCAAGGCATACCGTGAAATCTGCTTAAGGTAGATTGCCAATGGATCCACATCAACTGCCATAGATGAAGCCGTTCCATTAAGAGCCTCATCATCAATATAACCCTGTGTTTTTGTAAAACATGTTTCCATGTTTCCTCCTGTATTTCAAACATAGTTCTTGTACAGGAAAAATACAAAAAATAAAACTAGATTTTACACAACTTGTAATACACTTATTCTTATCTTAACCTGTTCTTGACAAAAGTCATTAAAAAAAAAGCTCCACATAGTCTGTGAAGCTTGATGTACATTTATTCCGAGGAACTTGCTTCTGGTTTATCCCGAGGATTTTACCACTGGTTTATCCCGAGGATTTTACTACTGGTTTATCCTCGAGGAGCCTTGGCAGGATCTATTGGCTTTCCGTCCTGAAACACCATAAAGGTTAGCTGATTCTTTCCCGTAAAGCTATCTACACCCACAACTCCCAGCTGCTTGCCGGTGGAAACATAGTCACCCTTAGAAACAGAGGTATCGGAAAGCCCAGTGTACACGTACATGTGGCCAGATTGGGACTGTACAAAAACCACCTTTCCAAAGCCTCGATACAAGCCACTAAACATAACAGTTCCAGCTTGAATGGAACAGACAGCCTCATTTTTTTGGGCAGATAGTTGAACACCAGAAATTTTTCCTGAAACATATAGTACCTCAGGATTTTTCACTGGCCACAAAAGACTTGAATCACCCTTCTTACCAGTATAATTTCGTGGATCAGCAATTTCAATGGCTGGCGTGTTCATCATGGCATTAGCAATGGTGGTGGTAGAAGCTGGAACTTTTAACACCTGACCTATTTTCAATGTGTCAGAGCTTTTCAAGCTATTCAATTCCAACAGCTCATCTACAGTCATGTTGTGTCGACGAGCAACCCCATAAAAGGTATCACCCTTAGCTACAATATAGATTTCTGTCTCAGGAAGTTCCCTACTTGGAATTACCAGCTTTTGCCCTACCTTCAGAACCTGGGACTGAGTTATGTTATTTTTACTACATAATTCATTTACAGTAATACCGTACTTCCTACTAATTGAATAGAGAGTCTCCCCCTTTGCAACTACATGTTGTGTATCAGAAAAAAGAGGAGAAGAAAAAAGAAGTACAAGTATAGCTATGAAAAAATTTACCCTACTCATAGGCAATATATCGGCAAAAATAAGACTTTATTAAACGAGAGAAGCTACTGAAACTGGTCAAAAAAAGCCATCACATCAATACCATTTACAATCCGATTTTGATTATAAATACGCAAAAGATTTGCCTTACCAGAAGTCAAATGATCAGAGGTAATTCCATAGCGAATAGAACTATCAGCCTCTAAAAAGGCTGCAATATGGTCTGCAACCTTTACAATACGACCATCCACAGGAGAAAATTCAGCAAAATTATAACGATTATTCAAATCTTCAAAGCTTACCTCTAGCTGTTGGCCAGCAGGCAGCCTTGCCACCTCCTCTGTCATTTCTCCAGCAAACAAGGTATCAGCTTGGGGAACACGAATTCTATTAGCAAACTCATTACTAGTAAAATACAGCAATTCCTGCCGATAACAATCGTCCATGAGGGGGAACAATTCCCTTCCAATAATTTCATCTTCAATACGCTTTACAATCTGAGGAAGACCATCTGTAGCCTGCTTAACCGGAGAAATTATATCACGAGTAACTGCTTCTGGCAGGTCGTGGAAAAGACCACAGAAAAAATTATTGTAACGGCGCTTTTCACAAAAGGAAACACCTGTGGAATATTCCAGTAACAAGGTGAGAATAGCCACAAAAAAGGAATGGCCTAACACGCTTGTTCTGGGAACACGGGGAGTCTGATTCCACCGTGTCTGAAATCTAAGCTGCTCTAGCACCATCAAAAATCGATATGGTCGCTGCTTTGTCAGCAAAAGCTGAAAGGCACGTAAATCGAGAAAGCTTTCTATATCTTGATTTAAGTCCTCTTCAATGGGATCAAGACGAAATTTTTCATTAACAACGGAAATCATCTGAAATTCCCGCAAAGTAGAAAATTTATGAGCTGCCCGCAATACCTTGGCAGTATGACCAGTAAAAGTATCTGGTTCAGGAACAGCTCCACAGCAATAGTTTATAAACCGTTCCTGCAATTTGACATCAGGCAAAAAATCACGATACTGCTCCACCACCCATTGGTTCAGCTTTTTGTATTCTTCTGGATAATCACGACGAATCATTCGCTGTACTGGAGACTTTATATCACACAGGGCAATCTTTCTCAGTAGCTCAAAGAAGGACGCATGAATCATCCAATCCCAGTCTATGCTCTTTCCCTGGGCCTCTTCATATTTACCGATGATGTAAGCAACCATCATCTTTTCTGCACACTTGTCCAGCTCAATCATTTCGTGGGGACGAACAAGATCGTTCCAACGTTCGATGGAAAATCCTTCAAAGATTTTGAGGGCGAGATTTTTTGTCAACATGAAAAATCCTTACTAACGGACAATGGAGTTAAACAGCTGTTGAGTAAGCAATCCCCATCCGTCTACGAGAACAAAGAGCATAAGCTTAAAGGGCATAGAAATCTGTACTGGAGGCAACATAATCATACCCATGGACATGAGGATACTTGCCACCACCATATCAATGACGATAAATGGAATGTACAGAAATATACCGATTTGGAAGGCTATAGTCAGCTCATTCAATATATAGGCTGGTACCAGTACATAGGTGGGTACATCAGCCAAGGTTTGAGGCTTCTCTAAACCACCAATAGACATAAACATGGTAATATAGCTGGTAGCTGCATTTTGTTGCCGAGAATTGGAAGCCATCTGATTATACATAAACATGCGCAGGGGTGCTTCTGCCTCTGCAAAGGCCTGCTCTATACCAATCTCACCATCAGCCATAGGTCTATATGCATTGGTATAAATCTCAGTAAAGGTAGGCCACATTATGAATAAGGTCATAAAAAAGGCAATTCCGTTAAGCACCGCTGTAGGGGGAACCTGCTGCAAAGACAAGGCTCGCTTGATAAAGTCCAGTACAATGGAAAACCGCAGAAAGCAGGTTACTAAAATCAAAATACTGGGAGCTAAGGTCAAAACGGTAAGTGTCAGCAAAAGCTGAACAGAAAAGGCCACCTCTTGCCCTGTTTCTGGATTACGGATATCTACACTGATATTAGGTACATCCACCCCAGTCACTTCACCTGTCATATTAGTTCTTCCCCTAGCAGCTCCTTGAGGAAAGCTTTGAGAAAAAGCAGGAAAACAACAAGCCACAGCAATAATGGCACAAATAAAAATCTTTGGAAAAGTTTTTGTAGTGAACTTAAGGAGTGACATCATCATCCTCCGTTGCATTTTGTAATCGGGAACGCTGATTTTGCAACAACTCCACTGCACTACTGGTAGAAAATTTACCAGAGGTTTTCTTATTGGCTGAGGCATAATTACGTCCACTTGTATTTACAAATTTCCCTAAAATCGAACTAAAATCCATTGGCTTCTTTTCATCAGCTTCTTGGGGAGCATTTAAGTTCATAGCATCTATCAATTCTTTGTCTTCAATCTCAGCAATAAGATTAACAGAATTATCAGACACTCCTACAAGATATCCCCGTGAATTCAAGGTGATTACATAGACAAACTTTCCTGGAGACAAAGTTAAAGTAGCAACTTTTTTCAGATAAGGATCGGAACTAGTAGTAGTACCTGAAAGTCTCTTTAAAAACAAAAAGAAAACCCATACCAAAGCAAGAACAACAACCAATACTAAAATAGTCCGAATAAAAAACCAAACACCATAGGATGAACCATCTGCAATTGCTGTTCCTGTATTCTCTGGAATATCTTGTGCAATCAGAATTTGTGACTCATCAACTCGAGTTGCTGTCTCATTATCAGACGCAACGACCTCCTGACCCCAAGCAAAGCTTGCAATCAGAAGGCAACTGCAGAGAGAAAATAATATTTTTAGGACTTTTCCTTTTTTTTGTAAGCCCATAAATTGTTAACCAGTAACACGCTCAATAGGAGAAAGAATCTCAGTTACACGAACACCGAAGTTTTCGTCGATTACTACAACCTCTCCCTTAGCAATAGGTTTATGGTTTACCAGAATATCAACAGGTTCACCAGCAAGCTTATCCAGCTCAATAATGGTACCCTCACCCATTCCAAGGATTTCTTTGATTTGCTTCTTGGTACGTCCCAACTCTACGGTCATTTCCATGTATACGTCCATGATAAGACCGATGTTGCTCCCCTGATCCATGCCACCTACACCAAGCTGAAGTCCTGGAAACTGTAGAGACTGTACATTAGGAGCACTTGTACCCATTGGCATTGAAGCAAATCCATTGCCCATACCGCCCATATTCATTCCCCCACCCATGGTCTGTTGCATGACCATGCCATTCATATTCATCGGGGCAGCTTGCATTCCACCCATGTTCATACCAGCACCCATTGCATTCATAGCAGGCTGTTGAGGCATAGACTGAACTGGAGCGGCAGGAGCTGCACCTTTACCTAATGCACTAGAAATCTGATCAGCGGCACCACCAGCAATAGCCTCCCAAAGGGTATAGGTGGTTCCATCAAGACTAACAGGATAAGAGAACAGAACAAATTCACCTTGTGGGAAACGAACCATAGCCTTAGGTCCATTTACAGCCTCACCAGGATTGCAAGCCAAGCCAGGGAAAGCACCATTCTTTGTAAGCTCTGTAATTTCTGCACCAGTATGACCAGATACTACCTCTGCAATAACAGAGAGAGCCATCTCATCTAAATCAGCATTTTCTTCCTTATTAATTAAACCTGCCAGCTTCTGTGCAAAATCAGTGGAAAGCACATATAAGTGATCTCCAGAAAGCCCTGCAGAAAAATCTGCCATAACAGCTACAACAGTTTCTGGCAATTTAGCCAAGAAAGTTTCACGATTAGCAGACTCAACAGTAGGCTCATTCACGACAGTATCTGCACCTGTCATGGTACCTACATTATGAGCTAATTTATCCTTCAAGTCAACTGCAAATTTTACTAAATCAGCAGTCTCAATTTTTCCAGCAGAAGCTGTTGACGAACTTCCACCAACGGAAAGTCCGCCCATATCTACACCGCTTAACAATGCATCAATTTCATCTTGGGAAATGGTACCATCACTCATATGACTCGTCTCCTTCTACTGCTAATTCTTCAAAATCTTCTGACTCAACCTGCTCCAGCTTATTCAAAACCTGAACAGCCATTTTCTTTCCTATTACACCAGGCTGACACAAGAATTTCTTTTTGTTTCCTACACTCAAGGTAATAGGATCAGTAATACGCACATTAGACAATCGGACTGTGTCTCCTACCCGCAAGGACAAAACATCTCGAATAGGAAGGGAAACAGAACCAATTTCTGCCACTACGTCCATGTCCACGTCTGCCAACTTTTCCTTCAATACACCCAAATACTGAGTGGTGGAACTTCGTCGTACAGAGGAGAACCAGAACTGGGAGGACAACTTGGAAATAATGGGCTCGATGGTGATATAAGGAATACAAAAGTTCATCATTCCTTCTTCTTCACCAATCTTTGTTTCCAAAGTTACCAAAACAACCATTTCAGAAGGGGCTACAATCTGGGCAAACTGGGGATTTGTCTCAATCTGTCCCATACGAGGCCGCAAGTCAATAACCTGAGTCCATGCTTCGCGCATATTTGCTAGGATACGAACAATGATTCCTTCCATAACGGACTGTTCAATATCTGTAAGATCACGCTGAACCTTTGCTCCCTGACCAGTTCCACCAAAAAGGCGATCGATCATGGAGAAAGTAATAGCTGGGTCAATTTCCAAAATAGCATTACCCTTCAATGGATCCATGTTAATGACCGCAAGGGTAGTTGGAGTGGGAATTGACCGAATAAATTCCTCGTAGGTCAGCTGATCAACTGATGCCACGTGAACATGAACGATACTC
Source organism: Spirochaetaceae bacterium (assembly GCA_017646305.1). The sequence goes on along the minus strand of JAGCMR010000221.1, from coordinate 258 downwards.
CGCAACTGGGCCGAAAGACTGGTAGTTGTCAAACGGGCAAAGGTTTCGTGCATGATGGACACAGTTCTAATTTGTTCCTTAGAGAACTTGTCCGGACGCTTGAAATCGTAAATCTTAATCTTGCGGGTATCATTTACCGGCTTAAAATCCTCCGACTCCGTGCTACCGGAACTAATGGCGGTGAGAAGCTGGTCAATTTCGTCCTGGGACAGAACTTCATTCATATATAAACCCCTAGATGGTTACTACTGCTCGATT
>JAGCMR010000220.1 GCA_017646305.1 Spirochaetaceae bacterium | reverse complement strand
GCTGAGGGGCAAGAAGAAAGAACCTCTTGTTCCAAAAGAAAATCATCTCCCAGCTGCTGGGTGGAAATCACCTTCATCAAGCATGCTTCCTGTGGACTGTCTACTCCTATACCTCCCACGGGAGACTTGGCGGTTTCTCCACCAAAGATTTTTGGGGCAATGTAGGTATACACCCGCTGCACCAAACCTGCCTGTAGCAAGGACCAGTTCAGCTGTCCGCCACCTTCCACTAAAACACTATCAATCTTTTCTTGGCCCAGCCGCTGCATCAAAGCTTGTACATCAACCACCCCATTTTTTGCGGGCAAGACCCAAACCTGACAACCAGCTTCTTGATAGAGCTTGTGACGAGACTCCTCCTGGCAGCAGGTGACAATAATGGTGGGAACTTCCTTGGCGGTAACAACTAGCTTTGCAGAAAGAGGAGTGCGGAGCTGAGTGTCGCATACAATCCTCAGTGGATTATTGCCATTTTCCAGACGACAGGTTAATTCTGGGTCATCTGCTAAAACAGTTCCTGTCCCCACCATAATTGCTGCATATTTGTTGCGAAGCTCATGGACGTGGTGGCGGGCTGCCTCCCCAGTAATCCAACGAGAGGCTCCTGTATGACAGGCAATTTTCCCGTCGGCAGTCATGGCATATTTCAGTGCAAGATAGGGCTGCTTGGTAGTAATGTAATGGAAAAAGATAAAATTGATGGCGTCACATTCAGCTTGGAGAAAACCTTCTTCCACCTGAATGCCTGCTGCCTTGAGCTGGGCAATTCCCTTGCCAGCCACTAGCGGATTTGGATCTGCGGATCCTACCACTACACGGCTGATACCAGCTTGAATCAAGGCTTCTGTACAAGGGGGATTTGTTCCGTGGTGACAACAGGGCTCCAGGGTGACATAAATAGTGGCTCCTGCAGCTGATTCTGTACAGGCAGCCAAGGCATTGCGTTCTGCATGGGGGCAACCGTATTGCTGATGGTAGCCTTCTCCAATGACTCGACCATCCTTTACGATAACTGCTCCCACCAAGGGATTGGGATTTACTCTTCCTGTTCCCTTAAGAGCCAGTGCAATAGCCTGTTTCATGTATTTTTCATCGTTTGAGTTCATAGTCACCTTGGGTTGTTTGTCTACAGGGGAGGGAAATGACAGAAAACGGTAGGGTTACCGTGGAAGGATTTCTGAGAGTCATCTTCTTTCATCCAGACTGTAACTGTCGGCTTCGGAATTACACCGAATCATGCCTTTCGGCTCGTGGGCTATACCACCGGTAGGAACTTTCATCCTGCCCTGAAGACGTGTATTTGGAAATAGGCTTTTACAAGGGAATTTCCGCCTATAATATAATCTAGTGCCTAGTATCTGTCAAGGTAAAAAAAAGCACCACCTGTAGAAGGTGGTGCCTTGAACTATGCTTTAGGGATAAATCTTAAATCCCACAGTAGTAATGAACTGTGTTTGAGTGGGATATTCAGAAGTATTGATTCTGTGGATGGGGTATTTTTGAGCAGAATTTGGTATTCCGTCAATATCAGTGTAGTAGGAATAAACTACACCCATGTCACAGAACAGGCTAACAGGAATATTTAATCCCTGCATATCAAAAGAACCTCCTACCTTGAAAATATGTTGCCACTGATAAGCTCCGTCATGAAGGAAATATTTCCACAGTTCAGGTTTGCCTTCCTTATCATTGCGGCCAGTTGTATCCAATTGGGAGTTAAGACCACTACCGTCTACGGCTCTACTACCATATTCAGCACCATGACGTATCATCTGATACTGGGCATGGAAACGGAAGGTTCCTCCCTTGATAACAGATGACTCAAAGCGAAATTTTAATTCGTCGGAGTTTGGTGGCAGGTAGTAGCCAAGAGAAACACCATTGTTCATGTAGGGTTCTTCCATCCAGATATCGTCATACCACGGAGTTTTTACTAACTGGTGGGTATAAACATAGGGTTCAATCTTTGTGTACTGGAATGTGAAGTTAGAAAATGCAAGCTTAGGAATAGGTAGTGCTGCAGAGATACCAACCTGTACTGCATGCATATTTCTATCTTGGCTAAAGAAAGCTGGACTGGTAAGATCCATTTCATCAACGTATGCAGAACCCCAAATCTTTCCAATTCCAGGATATTGTAGAATTAATGTGGCAAACATGGCTAGGTTATCAAAATCTCCCACATTATTCTGGTAGAAGAAGCGACTTAGCAAGGGAAATGAATATCCCAATTCAAATCTTTTTGGGAATACGGCACTGGAACCAAAGCTAAAGTGAAGGTAATTTTTGTAGTTTGCCTCAGCCATTCCAATTGCAAAGGCATTTTGGAAGGTAGCGGAGCTAACGCTGATTCCGTTCATGTTATAATATTCTAGGATACCTGTGAGAGTAGACATTCTGAGCCAGTTAAAAGGTTCAAAGTTTGCTTCCACTCCAAAAAAAGGACGAGCGACAGCGTTAAGCACAAGGCTACTACCATTTGTTCCAGCTGCCCACTCTCGTTGCAATCGGCCAGCTCGTACAAAAATCGCATCATCTAAAAAAGATACTGCCATTTCTCCATTCATCTGGTAGCCTAAGGACATGCCGTAGGGCCACTCATAGAAGCCGCTGGAAGAAAGACTATCTCCTTTGAAAATGGAACCATCCCAGTTCTTTTGATAGGTGTAGGGAAAAAATGTTGTTGGTTCGCTAAAGACTATATATTCTTTATTTTGATCCTTTCTGGCAGGGTCAATATCCTTGTTTTCAAATCCTTCGTAAAAGGTATAGGCTGTT
>JAGCMR010000219.1 GCA_017646305.1 Spirochaetaceae bacterium | reverse complement strand
GCGAGTGGAATTTGAGGACTTGATGTATCAGACAGTGAAGGCAGCTGGAACTCCCGCCACCGAAGATACTGTTACTCCCGTAGGTATCCAGATGGGAACTGGTGTTAAGGTTGGTGCTACCCAGAGAATCGTTACTCAGGGGTCTCTCCAGAATACTGGTGTAGATACAGATATGGCCGTAGTAGGTGAGGGATATTTCCGTGTGCAGCAGTATGACGGAAGCTTTGCCTATACTCGTGATGGTGCCTTTAAGGTAGACATGAACGGTCAGTTGGTAACCTCCGAGGGTCTTCGTGTAATGCCTGAAATCGTTTTGCCAGAAGGCTTTAACCTTTCTACCTTGGCTATTAGCGATGATGGTCGTGTTACAGTAAAGGTTGATGGTGGCAATGATCCCATTTTGGTTGGTCAGATTGAGCTGTACCGTTTCCCCAATGCCGTTGGTCTTGAGGCTGTTGGAAGCAATCTGTTCAAGGTGACAAATGCTTCTGGTATGGCAATTGCTGGTCGTCCTGGTTATGATGGAATGGGTGTTACCAAGCACAAGTTCTTGGAAATGTCCAATGTTTCTGTTGTAAACGAAATGGTTCAGATGATTGTGGCCCAGCGTGCTTACGAATTTAGTTCTAAGGCTATTCAGACCAGTGACACAATGTTGTCTTCTGCGGTAAACTTAAAGCGATAAATTGAATGATCAGGCGGGAGGATTTTTTTCCCGCCTTACTTTATTGACAATTGTGGTGATTTTTTAGGAGGAAGAGCGTGGATATTCAGAAGCTTGGTGGAATGTATGGAAACAGTGCAGCCATTACAGGTGGTGCTTCTGCCAGTGAGGCAGCCCAACTGCAGGGTGAGATTGGTAAATTCCAGGCATTGCTGGATTCCATGAAGGTTAGCTCTGAACAGCCAAATATGCAGGGAAATGTTGCCTCCTCTCAAATTGCTCAGTCTGGTCGTCTGAATGGTGAGTATACTTCTGGCTTTGACGGAAGCTTTACCTCAGAGGCTGACAAGGCTGCCCTGCCTACTGGTGCTGCAGCTAATTCCTCCAAGGTTGTTCCTAATAAAACTATTGACCGTACTAGCGACTTGTACGAAAAGTCCTTAGAATTGGAATCCTATTTTGTAAAGATGATGCTTTCTTCTATGAGGAGTACCCTTTCTGGTACCTCCATTAACGGAGAAGAAAAAAGCTATGCCCAGAACATGTACGAGGACATGCTATACGATGAGCTGGCGGTAAGTATGACTAAAAACGCAGGCTTTGGTCTGGCAGATCAGATTTATCTTGAATTAAGCTAAAGTTTTGTCGAGATATGAAAAGAGACTGGAGTGCCAGTCTCTTTTTTGTTTTGTAACACCCTTGCTGTGATTTTCTTTGTTACCCCTTGAGTCTCGTTTTAAAAATCCGATAATTTAAAAAACTATTGGCAGGTGTTTTATTTCGGGAGGAATTATGAATAAACGAATGGGTTTCTTATGTCTATTGCTGATTATGATGGGGGTATCATCTTTTGCCCTGTACAATAGACAAGGAATTCCTGACTCTTCAGAAATTAGGCAGAATTTGATGGAATCTTGGTTTACAGCTCCCGTTGAAGCGGTGCGGGGCAAGATGCCAGAGCTTCATAGAAACAATGTAGGAACCGTATTTCAGGTACGAGCAGAAGAAAATGACGAGCATCTGATGATTATTGTGGCTCCCCGCCAGAAAATGGCTGTTGACATGTATTCCGGTGGAGAGGTGAGAGCTTCTTCCGTGGACGTATATCCTGCCAATAATTCTGGAAGCTGGATTTTGTATCGCAATCCCACTACTGGTGCACCACTTTTTATTCGTTATTATTTTGCTAGTGATGCAGATGTGTTCATGCAAATAAGTGCTATGGGCTCCAAGGCGGTGGCAGACTTTGTGGTATACGGCTCTTATGCTGCCAGAGGTGTTCCTGTAGGACTTCCCTTTCAGCGGCTGTACAAGGCATCTTTTTTAGAAGTTCACGAGCTGACAAAGCAAACCCTTCCTTGGAATTACATCAACACCATGCCTGCCTTGTATCATCCTGTTTTACAGATGATTGCCGTTATTCGAGAAAACCTCGATCGTATTCATTATCTAGAGGATGCAGCCTACGATGAGGATGGTTCTCCCATTTACATTTCCACTGGTAAGCAGCGGATTGAGGCTCCCGAAATTGCAGAAGCAGGAGAGCTGGCTCTTTCCTCCGCTGGTTTTTTGAAGTGGATTGTAGACGGTTTAGTAATTCCTGTGGCAGGAAGCTATACTCGTTTGGATCCCTTGGTAATTCCTACGGTGGAATTCCGTCAAGGAAGCTTTGCTGAAGGAATTAGAGAGGAATACGAGGTTTCTTTTTCCTTGAACTGGACAAGAAATCTGGCTGCAGCGGTGCTTTCTATTTATTCTGGAAGAAATTTCTATCACAATACCTCTGGCTGCGATGTGCAGATTGAGCCTTTTTCCTCCGAGATTAGTCAGGATGGTAAATTGGCCAATTCCTTGGGCTATCTTCAGGATAGTGGGTACCGAATCAACTCCATCAAAGGGCTTTTATATGTATTGGCTG